>DASXKM010000622.1:0-2826 GCA_036496825.1 Puia sp.
AGAAATCTGGAAAGAACCCGAATACATCGATTTTCGCAGGAAAATTTTGAAGGGCAGGGCAGAAATTGATATATGTGCCAATTGCAGTGAGGGTGTGAAAGTCTGGGGAGACTGATCAGCATAAGAAAGAATTTTTGCAGGATAAGTATTTTTATGACTTTAGATAAGGAAATTAATCAGCAGGTATTTCGTTCTGAATATCAGAAGGCAATTATTAATCTCATTTATACATTCAACTGGATGAATGAAAGAATAAACAGCCGGTTTGAACCATATGATATCACGCAGCAACAATTCAATATTCTCCGGATTTTGCGCGGTGCCGGACAACCATTATCCACCCTGCAGATAAGACAGAGAATGCTCGATAAAATGAGCGATACCAGCCGCATCGTGGACAGACTTGTAAAAAAAGGAATGGTAAAAAAATCTGTGTGCCGTGAAGATCGTCGCCTGGTCGATGTTTTGCTGACTGATAAAGGGAAGAAACTGTTACAGTCGATGGATGGAATGAATGAGGAATTGGAATCAATATTTAAATATCTCAATGGGGAAGAGGCAAGTCAATTGAATAGTCTTCTCGACAAAATAAGAATGACTGAAAATCCAGAAGGCAATTCACCCGAAACCGCCATTACCCGATAGGCCACTATGAAAATATTTCTCTTCGCTTCCCTGTTGCTTTCTTCTCTGTTCGCGTTTTCACAGCCAAAAAATGAATTCAGAGCCGTGTGGGTTGCCACCGTCGATAATATTGACTGGCCGAGTGCCGGCAATTACAGCACGGAATTACAAAAAGTGGAATTCATCAGGCAGCTGGATATGCATCAGCGAAATGGCATGAATGCGGTGATCGTGCAGGTGCGACCCGCCTGTGATGCATTTTATCCTTCTGATTTGGAACCATGGAGTCAGTGGCTGACGGGCAAACAGGGCAAGGCACCCGTGCCCTTTTATGATCCGCTGGAATTCATGATTGCGGAGACCCACAAACGTGGTATGGAATTTCACGCCTGGTGTAATCCTTACCGCGCCATTTTCCAGCTGGGCCACTATACCACAATCACCACGAAACATGGAAAACATAAACATCACAAAACAGTCTGGCACAACGGATCGTCCATTTCTCCCAATCATATCAGTAAACAGCATCCGAACTGGATTCTGAATTATGGAGAAACCGGATACCTAGACCCCGGTAATAAGGAAGTGCAATTATATGTGAATGCCGTAATTCGCGATATGCTTACCCGTTATGATATCGACGCGGTTCACTTCGACGATTATTTCTATCCGTACAGAATTGGCGGTGTTGAGTTTCCCGACAATGCTTCTTACCTGAAATATGGTCAGGGTATGGATAAAGAAACCTGGAGAAGGAGTAATGTTGATTCGGTTATCCTGATGTTACACCGAACCATCCGGGACGTGAAAAAAAACTGCAAATTCGGAATCAGTCCTTTTGGTGTCTGGAGAAATTTATCAAAAGATTCTCTCGGAAGCGATACGCGCGCAGGGCAGACGAATTATGACGATCTGTATGCGGACATCCGGTTGTGGATGCAAAAAGGATGGATAGATTATGTAGTACCGCAATTGTATTGGGAATTTGAACAAAAAAATGCCCCCTTTGGAATTTTGCTGAACTGGTGGAGCAAAAATCATTTTGACAGACCCTGTTATATCGGGCTGGGGTTTTACCGGGCTGGTTCAAATGAATACTGGAGAGACAGGAATCAATTGCCAAGACAAATCCGTGCGATACGTGAACTTCCCGATATCGGGGGAGAAGTTTACTTCAGCAGCACTTCATTCTTTAAAAATCCATTCGGATGGAATGATACGCTGCGTGATCATTTTTATAACTATCCGGCCCTGATTCAGCCAATGCCCTGGATTGATAGCGTACGTCCTGCCATACCGGTTGTACGTGTCATCACGCAAAATGATTCCCTCTCATTTCAATTCGGAGCAGGAAATTTAAAAGATGAGTTAAGAGGATTTGCGCTTTATAAGGCAGAAGGGAATTTTAATATTGATTCTGCCCTCGTTTACCGCTTTATTCCCAATAATTCAGAGCCCTTGATAGGATTTAGCCTGAAGGCCCTGATGACCGATACCAGCAGCCGGTATTTTGTAACGGCGATCAGCAGGACAAATAATGAAAGTGCTCCATTGCTGATTTATCCATTGCCGGTGAAAGCACCTTAAAAACACTTAATTTTATATCCATCAACATTCCGATTCCCAATGGCGCTAATTGATGTACAATTACCCAATTCTATAGCGCGGGCTTTGCGACTGCCAAAAAAATCTCCGAGGCGACAGCAATTAAAAGTCCTCAAAAAATTATTGAAGAGAGCCCGTTTTACTGAATTCGGACAGCAATTCCACTTCGACCGAATCCTGCTGAATCGCCACCTGGTGAAATCTTTCCAGGAGAATGTTCCCGTATATGACTATACGAAAATTTACAAGCAATGGTGGTATAAAACGCTGGAAGGTAAGCCGGATATCTGCTGGCCCGGGAAAATAAAATATTACGCGCTGAGTTCCGGTACCTCAGAATCCGCCAGTAAATATATTCCAGTAACGAACGACCTTCTGCGTGGCAATCGCATCGTGATGATTCGTCAGCTGTTGAGTCTTCGAAATTATCAGGATATTAATGTAAAGAGTATTGGAAAGGGTTGGTTGATGATTGGCGGATCCACCGATCTGCAAAAAGGTCCTGGTTATTACGAGGGTGACCTCAGCGGTATCTCTGCCAAGAAGGTACCCTTCTGGTTCAGTCCTTTTTATAAGCCGGGTAAGAAAATTGCAAAA
>DASXKM010000623.1:0-2721 GCA_036496825.1 Puia sp.
CTGCATCAGCCCGCGGTGTGTAGAGAAATCTTTTTTATTTTCCTGAAGGTGATCGGAGATCCGGTTAATACGTTCAGTCAATAACGCGATCTGCGCTTCAATTGACCCGGTATTTGTTGCGTTCGTTCCGAACTTTGTGAAGAATTCTGCTGTTTTTTCTTTTGTCAAATAAGGCATCTCATTTTTTTTAAGGCATCCAGATAATATCTCCTAATTTCGGCGCGAAGGTAGAGAATTATTTGCGAATTATGACGTTTTCATTGAAAAACCCTGGCCGGGCCCAAGCCCTGTAATGTATGACTTCATATCGCTATCCTGTTGACAGAAAGATGATTACAGTAACGGTTATTTCAGATCTTGTAACCGATTACCGTGTACATAAAATCTGTCAGACGCTTTATAACGAGGGTTATCACGTGTTCCTGATCGGCTCAATCAAAAAAAGAAGTCTTCCATTAAAACCACGTGACTATCAAACAGATAGAATAAAAACATGGTTTCAACGCTCCGCACTCTTTTATGCCGAGTTCAACATCCGGCTTTTTTTCCGGCTCCTGCTTCTAAAGTCCGACATATTTCTGGGAAATGATCTGGACGTGATGCCCGCTACCATGCTCAGCGCGAGATTGAGGAAAAAACCTGTCGTTTACGACAGCCATGAATTTTTCCTCGGTATGGCAGGAATGGATAAAAAACCAATCCGGCGGAATATCTGGAAACAGATCGAAAAAGGAATTTTGGCCAGATTAAAATACATGTACACCGTATCGGATTCGATCCGGGATCTGTACGCCAGGATTTACCATGAAAAGCTATTCGTCGTTCGCAATCTTCCGCAAAAAAATCCGGACAAAACATCACTGACACCTGAAGAAACGAAACTGCTCCGGTCCATTGAAGAAAGAATCCCTGAAAACAAACACCTGTTGATTTTTCAGGGTGCCGGGATCAATGAATCCCGCGGTGCGGAAGAACTGGTGCTAAGCATGCAGTTTCTGGACACTGAAGATTATCACCTGCTGATCATTGGCGGTGGAGATGTATTTCCCAAACTCGAAAAAATGATTGAGCTAAATCATCTTCGCGCAAAAATAACGCTGATACCAAAACTGCCGTTTATCTTGCTTGCCCGGCTGACCCCCAAGGCTCAGCTCGGAATTTCAATCGACAAGTCAACAGTATTGAATCACAAATACAGCCTGCCGAATAAATTATTCGAATACCTCCATGCATCGGTACCCGTGCTGGCCAGCCGTCTGGTAGAGCAGGAAAGGATTATCAGCGGGTTTGATGTGGGAGATTTTATTGACGATTATCAGCCCGGGCACATGGCAGAAAAAATAAAAGAGATTTTTGCCAATCCTGAACGGTTGAACCGCTGGAAACAAAACACTTGCAAAGTCCGGGAAACACTCAACTGGGAGAACGAAAGCAAAATAGTTATTGATATTTTTAAACAAGTCGAAAGGGATTCGGTTAATAGTTAAATGGAACACCGGAAACTTCATATTGTTTGTCATGACGTTCCTTATCCTCCCGACTACGGTGGTGTGTTCGACCTGTATTATAAAATCAGAACCCTGCATGAACAGGGCGTTCAGATTATCCTGCATTGTTTTACAAGCGGAAGAGATGAACAACCTATTTTAAAAACATTTTGCGAACAGGTTTACTATTACCCCAGGAGAACAGGTCATAAAGGATTCTCGCACCAGCTTCCCTATATCGTTTGTTCGCGTTCCAATCCGGAATTACTCGAAAGACTTTTACAGGACGAATACCCGATTCTGCTGGAGGGCGTTCATTGTTCTTATCTTACCCAGGACAGCCGGTTTGCACCAAGGAAAATTTTGCTCCGGCTTCATAATGTTGAATCGGTCTATTATAAACAACTCGCCAGGAGCAGTTCCTCGTGGTTGAAGAAATTATATTACCTGCGTGAAAGTGCAGTTCTGAGAAAATATGAACGACGCATTGCATCCGGATGGCCCTTGCTTGCCGTTACACAGTCTGATGCCGATTTGGCTTCGATCACCTACCAGTCCAAAAACATTTCGGTAATACCCGTTTTCCTTCCTTTCCAGCATATCGAATCACCCCAGGGTACGGGCTGTTATTGTTTGTATCACGGGAATTTGTCTGTGGATGAAAATGAGAAGGCCGTAATCTGGCTACTGGAAAAAGTATTCAGTAATCTGTCGGTACCATTCCTGGTAGCCGGTAAAAATCCCGGTCCTAAACTCCGGCGTACCGTAGCAAAGTATAAGAATTGTTGCCTCGTTTCAGATCCAAGCGATCAGGAATTAAGGGATATTATTTCAAAGGCCCAGCTGCATGTAATTCCTTCTTTTAATTGTACAGGTGTAAAATTAAAATTGCTGAACGCACTTTTTAACGGGCGCCATTGTATCGTCAATGAGAATGCAGTTGAAGGAACAGGACTCAAAGATGTTTGCCATTTGGCAGAAGGGGCCGCAGGGTTCAGGATGCAGATTGAAAAACTGTATGAGCGGCCTTTTACTTTCCTCGATTTACAATTCCGGCGTGATAAATTATTACATCAGTACAACAATCTGAAAACAGCCGGTCTCCTGATAGAACAAATCTGGAGGCCTGCTGAATAATATATTAATACACCGAGATCGATGCATTGTCCAAAACCTTGCCCTTCTCGGTTCGAAGCGTGCGTGAAGGAAATTTGTTTACAACACGATAGTCATG
>DASXKM010000624.1:0-10471 GCA_036496825.1 Puia sp.
CGGCCATTCCGTCGCCGGGTTGTCCTGATGATTGTGTTACGCGGACGCCGGCAGCTTTTCCCTGAAGTCCCTGTTCTACAAAACCAACGGGTTGTCTGGATACACCGGAAACATCTATAATTGAAATAGCCCCGGTAACGTCCCCACGTTTATGAGTCTGATATCCGAACACCACTACTTCATTCAGGGCTTTCGGAATCTGATTCATCACGATATCTACATTTTGTCTTCCGTTTACAGGACTTTCAACCTGACTATATCCCGAAAAAGTAATGATCAGAACTGCATTTGACGGAGCATCCAGGGAAAAATTTCCGGAAGAATCTGACTGGACAGTTTTTTTTGTTCCCCTGATGGTTATATTGGCGCCGGCCATCGGGTTGCCTGCAGTATCACGAATATTTCCTTTCACAGGAATGTCCGCCACCGCGTGATTATTTATTGAGACAGCCGGAGAAGGCGTAACGATAATCAGCTTCTTATTTAATGTAAACCTCAATCCGGTTTGCGCGGTGATGACAGACAGGAGTTCGCGAAGGATAATTTGTCCTTTTTTCAATTTCACCTGGCGGGAAAGGTCAACCTGGTATTCGTCATATGTAAATGTGAGATGCGTTTGACTCGTAACCGTTTCGAAAGTCTCTTTTACCGATTGAATGCTTCTGGTGATTGATACGTAAACATCTTTTTCCACCTTTGCCGGGTGATGATTCACTTCACCCTTTGCAATTCCGGTGGAAACTACAATCGATAAGGCAACTGTTCTCAGGCTGGACCTGAAAATCCATGGCAAAATACGCATAGCAACCGTTCGTTTATAATCTGTATGCTACCTTAAGACAACTGAGTCTTTCTCTGTAAAACTTCTTATTCCTTCAGTGATGCAAATGTTTTCGAGAACTTCTTTGAATTCGGCATTTGAAAATTCCGCATTATAGTTCCAGTTTTTCTTTCTGCTCTGATTGATTAGTGTTATGCCATAGACTTCTTTTATCTTCCTGGCAACTGTCGCAAAATCAGCATTTTTAAAAACCAGATCATTGGCCGTGCGATTGACAAGCGTGTCCCGGCTCCATGTTTCCTTAAAAAAATCACCGGTGGAATGTTTATATATAATTCTTTCCTTTGGTTTTAAATAAATAGTGCGTCGTTGAACATTTTCAGCATCATTTACATCCACTTTCAGGCTGCCTGATAACAATTCGATGGATTCGGTGGAATCGGCAGGGTTTTTTTCTATTTTAAAAATCGTTCCTAAAACAGTCGCCACCAGGTCACCCGCAAAAACCTTAAACGGATGATGCGTATCTCTTTTAACATGGAAAGAAGCTTCGCCTTCGAGATAAACCTTTCTTTCCTTTTCATTAAAATCTCCCGGATATTGCAAAGAACTATGAGGTTCCAGCTTTACAGAAGTTCCGTCAGTCAATTCAAATTCCAGCGGCTTTTCGTTATTATTCGTTACTGATAGCAGGGATGGTTTTTTTCCCCAGTCTTTGAACACGACATAGCCGATTCCAATAATCAAAATCGATGCCGCGACCAGGAAGTAGGTTAATTTTCTTCTCCGGTTTGTTCTCCGGGGTAATATATCCAAGTCTCCAATACGCTTACTGTGATCCGCTTTTGAAATTGATTCCTCGAGTTTTTGTAACTCTTTTCTGAATTCATCATCGGGTATTGAAAGCGACAGCATTTGCAATAACTCAACCGCCTGGTCCGCTTTCGGTTTTAAACCGGGATTCCGGGACAGGGTCTCCGCCCAAAGATTGTAATCATCCATATTTTTTTTGAAATAATAGTTTATAAAGCTATCATCGATCAAAAAGTCATGAATCTCATAATCTATGGGGTTTTTGCTATTCATCGCTGATGGTGTTGTGAATATTAAACCACACCGTTATATAGGTAGTGGGGGGTATTCTGATTTTTTACCTCTTTTTTTTAAAAAATATTTTAAGTGATTGAAAATTGCGGCGTAATCATTATCGAAACGGGCAAAACAAGCGGCAGAAAAATCAGTGTAAATTCTTCAAAAGCCTGTTTAAGAATAATGAGTGCCTTGTAGACAACATTGTACACTGTTTGTCTGGCAAGACCGTTTTCCTCAGCAATTTCCTGGAAAGACTTTTTTTCAAAAAATCTTTGCTTAATGATATTCAATTGATTGGGTGTAAGTTGAAGCAAAGCTGAATGAAGTTTTCTCTTTTTACCTTCATCGTCCTGATGTCTGATTAACAGCTCTTCGTAAGAGGGTTCGTTTTCCGGACTAGCTGAATCCGGGGTATAACTATTTTTTTTGGCAATGAGAATCATTTGCCGGCTGAGGATCCTCCTGAGCCAGGTCATCAGGTAGGACAATTCATTCCTGACTTCAGGATTAACCGTGTGGCGGGATTTCCATAACTCAAGAAACAATTCCTGAATACAATCCTTTGTTAGTTCCTTGTTTCCGCAAAGGCTGAAACAGTAGGAATACAGTCTTTGATAATGTTCCCTGTAAAAAGCCAGAAAGGCTTCTTTGTCCCCCTCCAATATGGACAACCATTGACTATTCTCCATAGTTAAATTTACCGAAATCGTTGTGGACAGATAAAATTTTCAGAACGCGGTTATCTGAATGTCTGAAAGCTGGGAATCAGAGCAGGCGCTTGGTGAATCTATCGCCTCTTTACCAAGGAGAGTACCACGCTTTCTTTCTTTGATTCTCCAGTCCATGACATGTGTCTGTCATCCGGCATCAGCAACCTGAATTTTAAGGTGTCACCAGCCCAAAGCATCAGTTTAATTGTTTGCGATGTTTTATCATATTCATATATCCCCCTTTGCGAGCGGCCTGCTTCGATCACATATGGATTTGGGCTAAGGGTAACCTGGTTCCAGCGTTCTAAATATATATCGGTCCAGGCCAAAGAATCGGTCAGCCAATCATTGGCTTTTGCTGTCTGGCCATTTCTGATTAATTGTGTCACAGACCATTTCCCAACGAGAAATTTGGGAGATTCTGTGGTCGTAAAATATAAAATAAACAGAAAAGCGTAAACAACAACACCCACGCGTAATACATTTTTCAACCTGAATGATGAAGATACAGGTAAGGTATTTTTTACCTGTGAAAGCAGGATGTGGAGTTCCTTCCTGAAGAGGAACAGAAGGTAGAACAAGCCCAATGTGAATAAACCGGCATTGAGAATTGCACCGGCCGGGATATGATAGAAAATATCTATTAAAACGATATTGACCATTATCGGGAGCAGGATGACGACACCTAAAAAAACCGTTCTTCGGAATAACAGGAAGACCGATCCACCGATCTGCAAAATCGCCACAATAACAGATAGTGTGTAGGAATAGCCGAAATAGAACCAAGTCAGGTCAAATCCCGAAAGGCCACCTGCGAGAGAATTATCCCGAGTATAATCATGAGCGAATTGCGTTTCTAAAATTTTCGCAAAGGCATAATTGCAGATCTCTAATGCAAGCCAATAACGTAGAATTCCGATGAATAAGGCATGGCGTCTGGCAGAATCGATTGATTGTGCTTTTTCTTTTCGATGCCAGTAAAGAGGGTAAATAATAGCAAATAAAATAGTAGCAATGGTTAAAACAAAATTAAGGCTTTCCAAAGGGGCCAGCCTGGTTGGAGCGTGTCTGTATTTAATAATCAAAGGATAAAACACCATGGAATTGTAGAAATCCCAAATGGCCACAGAAACAAACAAGCATTCAATGAATTTTATAAACCAGGTGGAAGGAGAGGTTATCTTTAAATCTGTTTCTGACATTTTGATGCTTGTAAATCGAAATACAAATTTGTGGTTTCCTCAATCAACCGTGTTTCCGAACAGTTGCTTTATAGAAAGAATAATGTCAGACCAAAGATTGCATAGATCGCAAGCAAAGGTATTCCCAGATACCAGGCAGTCTTTCCACTGCTTACAACCATGAATACACTCAGCGTGGCAAACAGGATCATGAAGATCAGCCCTCCCCTGAATTCCAGATCCATGGGCACGGGGGCAATGAAATAGCTCAAAATGACCAGTAACGGTGTAATGAACATAGACACCTGCGTCGAACTGCCCATGGTTACTCCCACGCTGTTGTCCAGTTTGTTTTTTGCGGCAGCGGAAAATACAGTCATCATTTCGGCAGCTGTCCCTACAAGAGGAATAATGATAAATCCAACAAAAGCCTGAGACATTCCGGCACTTGTTGCTGCTTCTCCTACTGCTTCCACAAATATTTCGCTGACAATGGCAATGCAAATAGCAGAGAGGGCAAGAACTATCAATGATACTTTCAGGGACCAGTGCTCTTCCTTTTCGGCACCTTCATGTTCTGCACTTTTAAAAAAATCAACATGCGTCTTCAGAGAAAAGACCAGACTGAGAATATAAACGATCAGCAGGATGATGGAAATACCCAGGCTGATGTTTCCGATGGGCAGGTTCTCAGATGAATCTTTCGTTTTGCTGACAATCGTCGGTACTAACAGTGCTATACAAACGATAAATAGAAGAGAGGTTTGTATGAGTGCGTTGATCCGGTTGAACTGCTGAACTTTGGTTTTTATTCCGCCGATGAGGAAACACATGCCCAGCAGAAATAATGAGTTGGTCACGATCACACCTGCAAGAGAAGCCTTCACGAGCTCCACCAACCCCTCTTTTATCGCGGCAATGACTATGACCAGTTCAGTCAGATTTCCCAATGTTGCATTTAACAAACCTCCGATCGCATCGCCGGTTTTAGCAGCAACCCCTTCGGTGGCATGTGAAATAAAACCGCCCAGCGGAATGATGGCCAGTAAGGAAAACAAAAACATCAGCGAATTGGATCCGACATGGCTCCAATGCATGACCAGCACGACCGGAATGAAAATACCCAGCCAGAATATGGGATTTGCCCTGAGATCCTTTAAGAATTGTTTCATATCGTTGATTTGATCAGTGACCTGGTTTGCATGTGTTATCCGGCTTCAGTAATATCACTTTGTTTTTTCAAATTCCGCTTTGATCCTTCCGTCGCGGATGGCACGTTTAAATGACTGGTAGTCTTTTTCATTCTGATCTGCATAGGATACCGAGAATGATGCCAGTGCTTCATCAAATTCATCCGTCTTTCCCATATACCCCCTGAGCAGGTCCGCATCGCCGGAACGCGCATGAGACAGCGCCATCGCGTGACCACACCAGTCCGCATACAATTCCATTATATTCTTACCGAAAGATTCGACCAGTACTTTAATCTTGATATCCCGTAACTGTCGGACATAGAAATGTTTTTTGTATTCACCCGTGCCCTGCATCCATCCCAAAAAAATATCACTGTAAGGTTGTATCAGCCGTTGTCCGTTTACAACCCTCTCTCCGTGATTACCATATATACTGGGGCCGGCATAGGATTCCAACACGGAAGCATTGGCTTCCTTCACCTGAAGGAAAAGTGGTGTCCCCCCATTATCCATCAGAAGGAGTACCCAACACATGGTCCCCACGCTTCCAACGCCTACCACTTTGATGGCGGCATCTTTTATTTCATAGCGATCAATTAACACACGGGCTGCAGGACTCAGTGTTTCCTTATAGCGCTTAAATGTTGTGCTTACAACATCGGCGATTTGTCCCGGAGTATGGCCGGGCATATGAAAAATGACGGGGAGCTGATCCCTGATGAAATACGAATCACCGTTTGAACCCGCCAGCTTGGGAAATATGTCATCTGCAACACTGGATGCACTTTCTTTGGCAAGACGTTTTAAAGCCCGGTTTCGGATAGCCGGATCTTTGATACCCGGAAGCAATTTATCCGCCTGGAGTGAAAAGCTCCAGAGTTCCAGGGCACTCATTTCACTGAATTCAACCATATGATTTCGGTATGAACGGGCACAGGCCAGTGCCATGTCGCGGGCATCCGATTCCTTAAATTTATTATTACGGGAAGCAACCACAAAACTGGCAGTCAGCCTCTTCAGATCCCACTCAAATGGCGCCGGCAGGGTCTCATCAAGATCGTTGATAGAAAAGATGACCCTTCTTTCGGGTGTTCCGAATCCGCCGAAATTACTCAGGTGGGCATCCCCGCAGCATTGCACCCGGATTCCGGTATTGGGCGTGGTCGACAGGTCCGAAGCCATAATAGCTGCAGCCCCCCGGTAAAAAGTAAATGGCGAGGCAACCATCCTTCCGTGACGTATGGGAATCAGGTCTGGCATGCGTCCGACGTTTGCCTTCTCAATCAGACTTACGGGATCCGTTCTGTCTTTACGGGCTTTCCATACTTTATGTGACATACGCGGACATGATTTCCGAATGTACTTGCCCCGTTCACGTTGTTCACTGTGAGAAAGTTGACGTATGAATGCTTCCTTCATTTCGCCACGGGTTTCAACTTCATGATCTGATATCGCTTCCATACATAATTTATTTGATGTAATTGATGTCGGGCTTTCAAAATAATACCGTCTTTTGAGAAAAGGTAAAAGATCAACGATAGCGAAATATCAAGGGGAAGGTGTACAATTTTTGAGAAAGATATTGGAATGTCTATCCTGAAATATTAAGGTACTTACTTATATCATATTTATTGTAAAAATATTATGTACCTGAGTACGATCACTACAATCATTAAAATATTTATTCTCGTCGACAAAATAAATGGACACGAGGCGACTGAGCAGAGGTGTAATGTTCGGGAATAATTGTACATTCACGGAAACATACTTTTAAATACAGATTTATGAAAAATAGAATTTTCATTTCAATACTGCAGGGTTTCAGGATGATTATTTTCGTAGCGCTGATTAGCCTTACGGGCACAATGAATATCCGGGCACAGGGTGTAAAAGGCCAGGCGATGGTCGCGACTACGACAGCCACTGCCACGGTTACAAAAATCAACCAGAAGACCCGCGAAGTGACCATCAAGACCGACGATGGAAAGGAGCACAGTTTCGTAGCGGGAAAGAATGTAAAGAATCTCGCGCAGGTGAAGAAGGGAGATATTATCACCGTAAATTATACAGAAGCCCTCGCATATGAAGTAAGGGAACATAATAACGCTGGTGGTGTGTCAACAACCCAGGCTGTTGCTTCTGCCGACTCCGGGAAAATGCCTGCAGCGGTCGCCGCCCAACAAACAACTGTAACCGTTAAGATCACGGCCATAGATCCGACCGTGCCGACAGTTACCTTCATGGGTCCAAGAGGGAACACGGAAACAATTCATGTAAAAGATCCGAAAAAACTGAACGGAGTGAAAGTGGGCGATCTTGTCGACATCACTTACACCGAGGCGATCGGCATAAAAGTGGACCCGGCTCCGAAGAAAAAATAATTTCCCGCCCGGATTTATTACCAATCGCAGATTGAACTTCCGCATTTGTTGCTATAAATAAGTGTGGCTTACAGGTTCGTCTATATCAGTTATTCATTTTCCAAAGAATAATTGTCTCTCCATAATTTAACATCGAATGATTCACATTGGCACAATTATTTAAGAGATATGAGGTAAAGTTTGAGTTTACCTATTAAATAAACCGCCTGCGAAATAGAACTCTACATAACTGAATGACTGAAATCGTTTAATTCCTATGTTATGAATTCTATTCTCAGAGCAAAGGTGACGATCGCTTTTGTCATCTCGATGGCGGTTCAAAAAACGCTGGCCCAGTTTACACCTTCCAAATGGGAAGTGGGAATAAATGCCGGCGCTCTTGTATATCAGGGTGACTTATCAGAAAGTCCTTTTGGTTACACAAAATCTGTAAACCCTTCAGTCGAAGTCTGGGTTAGCAAATCGCTGGATGCTTATTTTTCCATCAGGGCCAATCTGCTTCAGAGTTCCTTAGGCGCCGATGAGTCGACTTACGCTGCTCCGGAATGGAGACGACACAGGAATTTTACATTCAACACTTCCGTTACTGAAGTTTCCGCAGAATTTGTCTGGGATCTGAATGGCAAAACCTATCACGAAGGCATGCACAGATATTCACCTTATCTTTTCGCAGGTGCAGGCTTTGCCATCCTGCATATCAACAGGAACTGGAGTCGGTTTGATACAACTTATTTTGATTCCAAGTCATCGACCGCCCAGGGGCTTGGGATGGATACGCGGCATAAAACGCCCACATTTCTTCCGGTGATTCCCGTTGGTGCAGGTTTAAGATATATGGTTACCAACCGGATATTTGTAAATGCTGAATTTACCTATCGTATCACTTCATCCGATTATATTGATGGATTCAGCTACTCGGGTAATCCGGAGAGAAATGATCATTACTATGGAATAACCCTCGGCCTCAGTTACCGGTTCGGATGGAACGCGATGAGCTGTCCAAAACAACTTTTATAAATTTTACGTGATTACGAATCCAATAAAAATTAACTACCGGGCATATTTTCCCCAATCCAGTTCTTTGCATATTCCTGGCTCCAGTTATGTTTCCATCGCCGGTGGCTCCATAACCACATTTCGGGATTCGAGCGAATTGCTTTTTCCATATAACGGGCATATCGCAAAGTCAGTTCTCCTTCTTTTAAAGCGGATGGGTCTTCACAGGCTACTTCCAGAAAGGCCTGATAATAGCCACGCTTTGGTTTTACAATAGAGGTAAACAGTACCGGCAAATTACGCGCCCTCGCTCCTTTTTCCGGACCGGACACGAATCCGGTAGGCCTTCCAAAAAAATCCAGCCAGTAAGCATTGGCGAGGTTGCCCGGACTCTGGTCGGCAACCAGACCCAGGAGATATTCAGTGTCTTTAAAAGTTTCCATTGACTTGCTCATATTGCTGGCAGCAATAAATTTATTTCCGTGCCGCACGCGCAAATGGTACATCAATTTTTCCATCACAGCATTACTGAGTGGCATATATACTACGAGCACCTGGTATTTCGTGTGGTTGCCCAGCACGTGATGACCCCATTCCCAGTTAAATGTGTGACCCAGATGAAGCTGGCAACTTTTACCAGTTTTATATAATGGATCAAGCACCTCCCAGTTAGCGGTTATTCTTTTTTCAAGAAAGCCCGGGGATACGCTGACCAGTTTAATCGTTTCTATAAAGGAATCCAGCAGATTGTGATAAAACTCCTTTGCTATTTTAACCCGCTCTGCATTTGACTTTTCAGGGAAGGCGATTTCGAGGTTCTTCATCACTGTTTCTTTCCGGTAGCCAATCACATAATAAACCAGCAGATATATTCCATCCGAAATGAAATACAATACGCGCATCGGCAATAATGACAGCATGTAAAAAAGACCAAATACGATATAATACATTGGATTCGAATATACCACATTACCGACTTTGATTCCAATACCTGTAACCGTTTGTTGTTCCGGAAACATACTTTTTGATAATATTTTTGTCCTCAGGCAATAATTTTCTACCCTGCAGAGCGTTTTAACAAAGAAAATTGCCCCTGTCTTATGCGGATGCGTCCAACCCTTAAAATCCTTTACCTGGCCTTGCTGACGGCAGGCGCTATGAATATTCAAACCCTGTCAGCGCAGACCACGCCGGTGACTGCCGCGGAAGCCGAAAAATTATCGATACAGCTGGAGTTGTCTATAAACAGTGGTGACCCGGAAATCCTCAATCACCTGATCTATTTTCCGGAGTTCATTGTGAGAACCGGATCAAAAAGCAATATCATCGATAATCTGGATACGCTGAACAAGATTGCCCAGGGCTTTGGCCTGTTCCATATAGGCAACAGCACACTCGAGTTCACGAAAAACGGGAGCTATAAACTACTCCGCGGTTTTATGAAAAATGAAGAGACACACCTTTTGTTCCGGGCCTTTGGTGATGGCGGAATTAATTATCAGGATATTACCATTATAAAAGTTAAAGATTCTCTCAGGGCAGCAGACATCTTTTCTTATCAGCTCGGTGAATCTTACGCCAGCATGTTTTCATACCTGATTACAGATACCGGAATGACTGATGCTCATTCCCCGCTGACATCAAGGGATAAATATGCAGTCATGTTCGATAATGCATTCAGTCAAAAAAACTACAGCGGTGCAAGATCGGCCTTTGAAAAATTCGACGACCAGACCCGGAACGACCAGCATCTTTCCCTTCAGTATATGCTGGCCTGCGAACACCTCAGCGAAAAATTATTCAGGAAATCCGTGGACCATTATATTTCATTATTTCCGGAAGAACCCACGCCTTATCTGCTCATGATGAATGAATATGTAAATACCAAAAACTATAAAGAATATGCCGGCTCGATCGATAAACTCGATACGTTGCTCCATACAGATCCCTTTCTGAATTATTTCAGAGGAAATGTTGTCATGAAACTGGGCGATTTACATACAGCTTTGCATTTCTATCAGGAAGCGTTTGACTATGATCCGGGTATCTGGCAGAACACCGAAAAACTCGTGGATTGCAAAGTCATCAATAATGAACTGGTGCAAGCCAATGAAGCAATCATTCTCTACATCCATAC
>DASXKM010000625.1:0-1786 GCA_036496825.1 Puia sp.
AAAGATCCTTGGTATGAACCAGTTCTTTTAATTGTTTATACCGTTCGGCCATGAAAAACAATTCCAGGGGGAAGGCATATTGTTTTGGATTCTCATAGAATTTGGGGAGAAAAGGATTTTCGGCGAAGGCTTCCAGGATCAGGCGGGAATTGAAATGCCGGGCCAGCAAATGAGCAAGTGTGGTTTTTCCTGCCCCGATATTTCCTTCCACAGCAATAAAATGATAATTCATGAACTGTAAATATCCGGAATCCCGGGATGTTAATTACGGCTCATCCGATTTTTTTTACCGCTAATTCGTCAGTACATTCCAACAGAAGCTGGTGAATGGTTTTCCCGAGTGAGGGGTGAATGAAACCTGGAGCAATTTCATCCAGGGGTTCCAGCACAAAACGTCTTTCACTGATCCTTGGATGGGGAATACAAAGACCCGGAATCTCCAGTATCATCCGGTCATAAAAAAGTATATCAATATCGATGGTTCTTGGGGCATTTTTTACAGAGCGCGTTCTACCCAGGTTTTCCTCGATCGACAAAATGGCTATTAACAGGTCCTGGGGGCTCAGTGCCGTTTCAATCAGCAGCACCTGGTTGAGGAAATCTGCCTGGTCTGTTTTCCCCCAGGGGGCAGTTTGATACAGGGAGGAAATCTGCAAAAGCCTACCGCAAATAAGTTCTATATTTGCGCGTGCCTGCTGCATATGAAGGAGTTTGTCACCTTCATTACCACCCGTCAGCAGATATGTTTTGTTCATGGATAACCGTTTAATCCTGTTCAAATATCTTTAATTTACAAATCATCAAAAAAGAAAGCGCATGCGCAGCTTTTTAAAAATATTTTTGGCAAGTTTCCTTGCCCTGGTCGTTTTCGTGGTTATTGGCTTTTTTTTTCTGGCAGGGTATGTGGGAGGTATCGTGAGCAGTATCGGCAATAACCCGGCGGCGGATATTGGTTCCAGTGGGGTGTTGCTATTGGATCTCAGCGAAAAATTTGCTGAGAAAGCCACTTCGGATCCGCTGGCAGGATTCAGTGAATCCATTTACAATAGCCCGGGCGTATACGATGTGGTCCGTATGATCCACTATGCGAAAACGGACAGCGCCATAAAGGGCATTTACATTAAGGCCAATTCCAATGCCAATGGCCTGGGCACAACGGAGGAGATACGCAATGCACTCAGGGAATTTAAAAGATCCGGCAAATTTATTTATGCTTACGGGGAAGTCATTTCCCTGAGGGCGTATTATGCTGCAAGTGTCGCCGATCAGATTTATTGCAATCCGAAAGGCGGAGTGGAGTGGAAGGGGCTTACGAGTATTATGGGATTTATTAAAGGAGGTTTAAACAAACTCGAAATAGAGCCTGAAATATTTTATGCAGGAAAATTCAAAAGTGCAACTGAACCGCTGCGGGCCGAAAAAATGTCCGATGCCAACAAGCTGCAGCTGACGGAGATTCTGGGGGAAATCTTCAATCACATCCTGGAACAAACCGCCATTAGCCGTGTTCAGGATAGCACAGTGCTCAGACGATGCGTTGATGAACAATTGATTCAGACTGCCGCCGACGCTTTGCGCTACAAATTAGTGGACGGTCTGAAATATAATGACCAGGTGTTGGACGACATTGCCGGGAAAATAAAAGCAACATCCATTACGGCCATTAATTTCGTGCCCATGGGTAAATATTATGAGGCAGTAAAAACAAAATATTCAGGAAGCGGCACAGACCGTATCGCATTGATTTATGCTGAAGGGAATATTGTTGGCGGTAAGAACAGCCAGA
>DASXKM010000626.1:0-5021 GCA_036496825.1 Puia sp.
CCCGCACCAAATTAGAATATTTGTTAGCCCTCATTTTGTTGTTGTAATCAAGATATTCCGAAACTCGACAGGGCCATGGTCACCCTGCATCATAATGGGACCGGGTTCACCTTCCCGGCTATCGAGCGCGCCACCGGTAATGCCCGGGATTTCCTGATTAAAGATGACGGTTTTTCCATTCACGGCGAGCGTTACCAGCCGGCCAACCAGTGTAACATCATAACTCTGCCATTCCCCGGCATTTTTTGCCAGCATTTCATGAGGAGGAATAAATCCATAAACCGCTCCCAGATAATCTCTTGTCGCTGGTTTTCCTTTGCTGTCAACAATTTGAATTTCGTATCGCCCCCTCAGGTATACGCCACTATTGCTTCCTGCCGGATATCGGAATTCAATATGCAATTTGAAATCGTTAAACTCCCGGTCACTGATGATATTAGAACCTGAAGCAGGACTTTTCATAATGCCATTTTCGACCTTCCATTGATTGGGTCCGTTCGTGTGCCATCCTTTCAGATCAGTCTCATTAAATAACTTTTCCTGTTCTCCCCAGACAGGTTCAGCGGTTCTCCAGAGGGAGGGTGCCCTTGTGCCGGTCAGCGTAAATTTTTTTCCATCGGGCATGGTGAGCCATCCGGCCAGGCTGTCTCCCTGAAAACGGGCTTCAAAAACGAGATCGTTTGAAGCGGTATCCCATTGCGGGGGTATGGAAAATTGAACGATTCCATTCTCGAAATTTATTTTTGAAATGGGCCTTGAGCTACCGCCCTGACCAACAAACTCGCCAACCAGTGTTCTTGTACCGGAATGCCGAACTTCCAGCCAGGCGGGATAAGTTTTACCTGAATTAAACAGCGTCAGATCATATCTGCCTTCCAGCGGTGATTCAAAGAATCTTTTGTTTGAAATACTGCGAGCATTTAAAGACCGGGACGCAAAAAGTAACAGACAAAAAAAGCTGATGGCGGATAAATTTTTCATATAGTTTTCCGATTGGTCCGATTAAGGTATAAAAAATTATTGAACCCCTTCCCACCAGCGTGTAAAAACCTGGCTGGCATCCAGATCAACAGATTCGCCGATCATGGGATGGAGTAAATAAACATTTTTCAATGCAGCTTCTTTGCATATGCGGATGATCGGTTCATCCCAGGCGTGAAGTGACAATGAAAATTTCGCCCAATGAACAGGCAGTAATTTCTTTGCTTCGAGATCAATGGCGGCCTGTACCGTTTCCTCCGGCATCATGTGGATGTATTTCCAGTTTTTATTATATTGTCCGTTTTCCAATATGGCCAGATCGAAAGGTCCAAACAGTTTTCCAATTTCTGAAAAATGGGTATCGTAACCTGAATCGCCGCCAATGAAGATTCTTTTATTCGCTGTAGTCAAAATGTAGGAGGACCACAGGCTTTTGTTTCTTTGCAATCCCCGTCCTGAAAAATGTCTGGCTGTAACAGCCGTGATTGAAAATCCTTCTTCCGGATTTAATTGTCCGCTCCAGTCCATTTCCTCAATATCCTTCCTGTCAAAACCCCACATTACGAGGTTGGCAGCGACACCCAGTCCGGTGATTATTTTATTTACCCGCGTCCTGAGTTGTAAAATAGTTTTATAGTCCAAGTGATCCCAATGGTCATGCGTAATAAACAGATAGTCGATATCAGGAAGGTCTGATACCTGGTAGACATCAGAACCTTTAAAACTTTTTGTAGTGAAACGCAAGGGAGATGCATTCCCGCTGAATACCGGATCGACCAAAATCCTTTTGCCATCCACCTGCATAAAATAAGAGGAGTGTCCGAACCAAACCAGCATGTTTTTATTTCGATCGAGATGGAGCAGATCTGTTTTTCCCGAAGGAAGAACAGCCGGCGGAATATTTTTCTTGCTTTTGCCGAATAGAAATTCGTTCAATACGCTGAAGAATCCGACTCCTTCTGTGAGTGCGGGAGTAGGACTAATATTCTGGAACTGTCCGTCGCGAAAATTTCGTGAACGCCGAATTTCTTTTAAATCTTCTTCTGAAGGGAGAGAACCGAAGGCTGCTCCGTTCATAAATAATATAGCCGCTCCAATGATGACCAAAATAACGATTCCGGTTATGAGCATGTATCAGTTTAGCGGATGCGGAGATTAATAAAATTCAAAGTACTATTTTTCATTGAGTTGCGCAATTCCGGGAAACGGCTGGCATAAACGCGCATCGTTGCTTATTCTGACCGCAGGCTGTTAACGGGATTCATCAGCGCGGCCCTGATTGCCTGGTAACTAATTGTTATCAGGGTAATAATTATAGCTCCCATTCCGGCTACCAGAAATATCCACGCCAATGGTTCAAAAGGTATTTTATGATTATATTCATATTTCAGCTAACCACAACCAATCTATTTGAAACAATTATTTGTCATATGCATATTGTTGGCTTGCGGTGACCGGGTTTTTGCACAATCTTCAACAGAATTATCAAAAGACAGTTTATCGAAGCCTTCTGAAAAGAAAGACAGCACAGGCTTTGACCGTTTTAATGCAAAAGGGGAAGCCCTGTTTAAAATATTGCCTGTTCCCATTTACTCCTATTCTCCTGAAGCCGGAAACATATTTGGCCTGGCAAAATTCAATGTCATCAACTTATCAAAAAAAGACACCATCTCAAAGGCCTCCAAATTGTCCGGGGTTTTTACCGCGTCCACGTTGGGCCGCATCAACGCATCCATTGCAACGCAGCTGGTTTTTGATGAAAATAAATATGTGATTATCAGCTACGTGAATTACAAAAAAGAACCTGAATATATTTGGGACATAGGCAACACCATCACGGATACTCCGGATCAGGACATCATAAACCGGTTTGTTTTCGCAGCAACGGCCCTTCGATTGGTTGCTAAAAATCTTTATGTCGGTATACCATTCGAGGTAGCTGATTATTTTGGAATCACGACCGATAGTAACAGTGTGCTGATAAAAGAAAACGCCACCGGTCTGCCGGGCGGGACCAGTGTCGGAGTGGGTATAGCGTCCGCCTATGACACAAGGGATAACCGCTACAATTCAAGACGTGGATCTTATATTATAGGTACAGCAATATTTTATCCTGGCGGTTGGGGCCCTTATGCTTTTTCCAAATTTTCGCTTGACGCCAGAAAATTTCTGCCCTGGAAGAAGAATGTTATCGCCGGGCAGGTTACGACCAGTTATGCGACTGGCAACGTTCCGTTTTACGAACTTTCGGAGATGGGAGGAGACAGTCAGATGCGCGGATATTACCAGGGTGGATTGCGGGATAATGTTTTGGTGGATGCGCAGGTTGAGTTCCGGTTGCACGTCTGGAATATTTTTGGTGTTGTCGGATGGTTCGGTGTTGGTCAGGTACAGCACTCGTATAATCAGGTCGCCATGGATCAGTTTCATTTATCTTATGGACCTGGACTTCGCATCAGGGTAGATTCAAAACACGATACCAATCTGCGTTTTGATTTCGGATTTGGTCCTGGTGGCATACAAGGCTTCTACGTGAATTTCGGGGAAGCATTTTAACTTACAGAACTTATTTTGACCATTCTGTTTTAACAGGTTGAGATGAATAAGGCGACCATTTTTAGTTAACTTCCACAAATAATATTTCACCCCTCAGTCCGTTAAGTTTCTGTAGCCGGTCATCCTGCGATTGGACGTTTTTTCAGCGATTATCAGATAAATAAATTTATGAAGTACCTGGTCGTCATATTTGTTTTTTTTGGTTCTATTCTTTTTATTCACTGCAGTTCCCAGAAAAAAGTTGAATACGATATTCCTTCACACTATGGAAAGGAAGCAAGGGAAAACGCTATAGACTGGTTTGAAAAAGGAAAAATACTTTACAAAGTCGATTGTGCCGGTTGTCACGGGATTTATAAGAAAGGAAAGGATAGTGTTCCTAATTTCACTAAAACACAAATTGACAACTATAATGCGATGTATATCAAGGGAGATCCTAAGAATCATTCGGTTGCCTCTAAATTAAGTCCTGATCAGTTATACTATATACTCACTTTCTTAAGACTCCGGAAAATTGACAAATAGCTTTCAGGGGTGGACAACTGGTTTGCAAGTTATTCTTCAGTAATAAAAACTGGCCTTTGTTTTGGGTGTTTAAATTGTTTTTTTTAAAAAACCCGCCTGCATTTGATCGGGCAACCGATAAATAGTCTTTAATTTGTGTGTTGAACCATGGGTCACACCACGACTGCGCCCATTCCCTCTATCACTCCGATTGCGAGTCTTTGAGATCCTTTGTAGTCCTCCCATTAATCCACATCCTCCCGGAATACCAGGTAACCTCCAATAATTGTTATTAATATCAATTTGGTATCGATTCATAACGTTATCCGTCATAGTATGCCCCAGACCCTAAGAATCACTTTCCGATTTGGAATCGGGAAGAACTTCCAACTTCTCCTGTTTTTTATTTTTGCATTCAAAATTGCGCAAGCCCAGAATGCAATCGTCACGGAAAATGCGAATGCAGGAGTTCCTTCATCGCAATGGGATATCCCGTTAAACAGCAATGGAACTTTTGGTGATAAAACCATACAGGGTTTCGGCACTGACATAAGCGTAAACGTCGGTGGCACCATTAATTTTAAAATCACGGTTACTTCGGGTACAAATAAAGCATTCGGAATTAAAATTTACCGTATCGGATATTATCAGGGGAACGGAGCCCGTCTGATTGCGGATTTGGGAACAGCTTTTACAGGCATTACCCAAAATGCTTGTTCATTCGATAACACCACCGGACTTACGGATTGCGGTAACTGGACGACCAGTGCGAGTTGGGCAGTTCCGGCAACAGCTGTTTCAGGACTGTATATCGCCAAATTAACAAGGTCGGCTGCCGGAGGCGGCGGGTCCAGTCACATTGCTTTTGTTGTTCGTAATGACGCCAGCACGTCACAGCTTTTATACAAAACATCGGATGCCACCTGGCAGGCCTATAATCCTTACGGTGGTTATAGTTTATATGTAGGAGCTGGTATGCC
>DASXKM010000627.1:0-4740 GCA_036496825.1 Puia sp.
GAACAGCCCCGTGAAATTTATTCTGCTTTTTTCCTTTATTGTTTTATCATATGTCAGGACATTTTCTATTGTGTAAGTATAGGCCTCAGCATTTCCTACCGTCTCGCTGGCGGATGAAAGTGATGTGCTGGAATTATAAAACGTGTTGGGACCAAAATATGCACCCGACTGATCCTGGCTGTAGTCCAATCCAACATTGATCCTGTATTTTAAACCTGAAATGATATTCCATTGCCCATATAAACTGTTGAATGTTCTCAGCCTCCGGCTATTATTTACGATGGCCCCTGAATTATATTTTATGGATAAAGGATTCACCACAGCGCCGTCTATTGATCCCGTCTGTGGCAGTTGATTGATTGTTCCATCAGCATTATATGGTGAAACCAGGGGGCTCATTCTAATCAGTCCGCCGACGGGGTTTCCACCAAAATTTGTATAAGTCAGTGAGTTCATCATATTAATTCCGATCTGGAGATGGCTGTTAATCTGATGATCGAGTGTGGTGCGCAATGCATACCTGGTAAAATCCTGTCCGGGAATTATGCCAATCTCCTTATAAAAGCTACCGCCGATGGAATATTGTGTTCTTTCATTTCCTCCGTTGAGGCTTATATTTTGATTGGTGACCTGTCCGGTTTGGTAAATTTGTTTCTGCCAGTCAGTAGATGTACCATTTGCAAGACCGGCTTGTTCCGCAGTGGTTAAACCATACGCACTGGTTCCGGGATTAATGCTGTTACCTGCTTTGGCTTCGTCTTTCAGCGCTGCATATTCAGGTCCGTTAAAGACTTTGTATTCACCTGTCGCATTTGCAAAACCATAGTATCCATTGTAACTCGCTACGGCCTTGCCTGATTTATTTCCTCTTTTCGTTGTAATGAGTATAACGCCCCCTGATCCTCTGGAACCATAAATAACAGTAGCCGAAGCATCCTTTAATATATCCAGACTGGCAATATCATCGGGGTTGATATCATTGATAGATCCTCCATAAGGAATACCATCAAGTACAATCAGCGGTCCATTCAGCTGGTCATTACTCACAGCAGTCTGTGTGGGATTATAGGGAACTGCTTCCGGCGCCAGGGAACGGTTTCCACGGATTCGTATCTGACCCGTTGCTCCGGGGCTGGAATTGTTGCTGACGATATCCACACCTGCAGCACGGCCTTTTAGTTCTGTTACAAAATTGGCCGTCGGCACTTCCTGCAAAGTGGAAGCATTAACGGTTGCAATGGCGCCAGTCACATCGCTTCTTTTTTGTGTACCATATCCGATAACGACTACCTGGCTGAGTGAATTCGGTGTACTGATAAGGCCAACTTCAATAGATGTCCTGTTATCCACGTGGATTTGTGCGGTCGTATAACCGACGTATGAAAATATTAATGTGCCATTCGACGGTGCCGATATTTCAAAATTTCCATTGTCGTCACTGGTCGCACCCGCGGATGTACCTTTTACTAAAATGGAAGCTTTTGATATGGCCTGACCGGTTTCATTGGTAATTCTTCCTTTGACAAGAATATTTTTCTGGGCAAATACAACAGAAGAAGGAATGCCTGTTGCAAGAATCAGAATTATTAAAAAGACGGACATCTTTAAACAATTCCGACGCATGAAGCATACAAGAGACCCCTCCGGCGTGCAGGTGATTATCATAAATAATTGTTTTATATGTTACAGTTGTGGTTTGAAAGCAATACGTGAAGTCGTTGGAGAAACGACCATTGTCAAGTCTTACCTGAGTTTGTTTTGGCTGCATTTTCAATCGTTATCAATAAGACAGGCAGAGTAAATCAGAACCGTATTCTTCCACTAATGTAGGATAATTTATCAAAAATGCAACCGATTGCATTTTTATACCCAAAATAATATTTATATTAGCTTTGCCATCCAGCATGTAACCGATTGTATGAATAAAGAAAGGGACATTACTATCTATGACCTGGCCAGGGAGCTTAATATATCCAGTGCAACCGTCAGCCGGGCTTTGAAGAATGATCCGGTTGTAAATAAGAAAACCCGGAAAAAAATAGCCGATCTGGCAGAGCAGATGGGCTACCGCTCAAACCATTTTGCCAGAAATCTAAGGAATCAGACTACGCAGACAATCGGCGTCATCGTTCCCCGGCTGAACAGTTATTTTATGTCGACCGTCATCGCCGGCATCGAAAATGTGGTGAACAGTGAGGGTTATAATTTAATTATTTCCCAGTCCTCCGAATCTGTCGAGAAGGAAAAATTGAGTGTGGCAACGATGTTTAAAAACCGGGTGGACGGCCTGTTGGTTTCTCTGGCCTATGATACGGACGATGTATCCCATTTCGAACCTTTCTTTAAAAAAAACATACCCTTTCTCTTCTTCGACCGTGTGACTCATTATAAAAACTGTTCCAACATATTAATTGATAACCGGAAAGCAGGTTATGAAGCAACCAGTCATCTGATCAGTCAGGGATGCAAAAACATCGTCCATATCACCGCGACACCCAAAAGAAATGTATATGTGGACCGTCTTCAGGGATACAGGCAGGCACTCACGGATCATAAAATTAAATTCAGGCAGGAAAACCTGATCATCAATAATCTCAGTCTGGAAGCGGGTTCAGCAGCTGCAGCGATCCTGTTGAAAATGAATCCCGGGCCGGATGGAGTTTTTGTAGCGAACGATAATTGTGCGGTTGGATGTATGATTGCTTTAAAAAAAGCCGGAATACGCATTCCTGAAGACATCGCCTTCGTCGGTTTTAACAATGACCCCGTGTCAAAAGTGATAGAACCCAACCTGACCACCATCAACTATCCCGGATACGAAATGGGTCAGGTGGCTGCGCAGAATTTAATTAATCATTTAAACGGTACCGTGATTATAAAGACCGCCAATACGGTTCTTTTGCATTCGGAGTTAGTCATTCGCCCTTCATCCAAACACAGAAAAAAATAGTTCAGCGTCGCGAAACCCGAATGCGTTATATTACGAAACCAACATCATTCATGAGAATAACGGGTCAACATAAATTAGCCATTGTTACAGGAGGCGGGTCGGGTATCGGGTATGCGATTTCGGAAAAATTTGTAAATGCCGGAATTCGTACTGTGATTATCGGGCGAAACCAGCAAAAACTGGACAAGGCAAAAGATCATCTGGGTAAATTATGTATTCCCGTTTGTTTTGATCTGAACAATCTGAAATCCATACCGAAACTGGTGCAGGAGATCGAGGATAAATATGGAACAGTTGACATCCTGGTGAATAACGCCGGTATCAATTTAAAAAAAGATCTTATCAAGGTTACCGATGAAGAATTTGAAAGTATTATGCGGACAAATGTTTCATCTGTTTTTGCGATGTCCCGGGAAGTCGGAAAAAGTATGATAAAAAAGGGTAAAGGAAATATTATAAATATCAGTTCGATGGCCTCACAATATGGATTGCCCAAAGTGATTGCCTACACCGCTTCGAAGTCCGCCATTGAAGGCATGACGAGGGCCATGGCGGTAGAGTTATCACCAAAAGGTATCCTCGTAAATTGTATCGCCCCCGGATTTATCGCGACGGATATGTCAGGCAAAGCCTTGAATGGCGACATGGAAAGGATGCGGAAGGTGTTGTCGAGAACACCATTGGGTAAGTTGGGTCATCCGGCTGATATTGCGGAAGCGGCTTTTTTTCTCTCTTCAGATACATCCGGTTTTTTAACGGGCATCGTACTTCCGGTTGACGGCGGGAACTCTATAGGATTCTGATATCATCAATTCCATTAAATTATGAAGGAGAAATGGCTTCTTGCGGTTCTGATCTTCAGATGCTCGCTGCAACTTCATGCGCAGGAAATGACGATCGGCCAAAAAAGGGCACCCGGATTTTTTCCCCTTGTTACAATTACCGGTGCCACGATTATTTACGTGGATGAAAAGGACCACTGGCTCATGCACAAAGCGGCTGAATGGCTGCAAAAGGATCTTGAAATGCTGACCGGTAAAAAAGCAATGATCGTTTCACGTTTGCCTTCGTCGGCCGATTTCCTCATTGTGATCGGAAGTGCAGACAGTTCTTCATTCCTCAAACAGCTTGGGTCGGAAAAGAAAATTCAGTTAAACAATCTGACTGGCCAGTGGGAAAAATTTCAATTACAGAATATTCAAAATCCGGCAAAAGGCATACGGCAGGCATTGATCATCAGTGGCAGTGACAAAAGGGGTACCGCTTATGCTGTATTGGAATTATCAAAACAAATGGGTGTATCGCCCTGGTATTGGTGGGCTGATGTTCCGGTGAAAAAAAAGAAAGAAATATTTATAAAAAACGGATTATACGTTTATGGTTCCCCATCGGTAAAATATCGTGGAATTTTTATAAATGATGAAGCGCCCGCATTTTCAGGCTGGGCAAAAGAAAAATTCGGCGGGGTAAATCACTTCGTATACGAAAAGGTATTTGAATTGATGCTGCGGCTGAAGGCAAATTATTTATGGCCGGCTATGTGGGGAAATGCATTTAATGATGATGATCCAATGAATCCCATACTGGCTCAGCAGTATGGGATTGTCATGGGCACCACACATCATGAACCCATGCTACGCGCGCAACAGGAATGGAAAAGATATGGTAAGGGTCCCTGGAATTATGATAGCAACGAAGTTGTATTAAAAGCTTTTTGGAAGAAGGGAATAGAAAATATGGATTCGCATGAAAGTATTGTTTCCATAGGAATGCGTGGTGATGGCGATATG
>DASXKM010000628.1:0-3809 GCA_036496825.1 Puia sp.
AATTTTAACAGAGGATATGGCCCGTATGCTGAGTCCGAATCAGAATTTTTTCCGACGGTCCGGAATTTGTATTCTGTATTTTTAAAAAGATGAGAAAAGTTTTTTACTTAATCCTTACCGGTATTGCCATGGGAATTCTACTTGCTCCCGGAAAGGGATCGGAAACCTGGCAAAAAATCACGGACTGTCTTGACGATTTAAAAACGAAAGCAAAGGACAGTTTTAATGACCTGGTGAACGGTGCTAAAGACATGGCAAAAGAAGGAAGGGCAGGAGCGGAAGATGCGGCAAAGGAATGGAGCAATTAGGGAATAAATTTATTTTATGGACCATAAAACAAACAACCAGAACCGCGAAGACAAGAATCAAAAGCAGGATCAAAAAATTTCTGAACAAAAAAATCTTAACCCAAACGAAAAAAAGAAATCGGATCTACCGGACAATGATGAGCAAGATACGGATGAAGATGAGAACCATTACGACGATAGCGTAAAAAAGGGGTGAATTGATTTATTCAATCAGATGTACCTTTTTAATAATTCAAGCATGAATTTCATCTGAAAGGGTTTTTCTATAAAACCATCGGCGCCGGCAGCTTTCGCCTGCTGATCCAGATTGGGACTGGCAGATACAATGATCACCGGGATATCGCGCGTAGAATCCTGGCCTTTGAGAAACCGGCAGATCTCCATTCCATCCACGCCCGAAAGCTGTTTATCAAGCAAAAACAGGTCAGGTGCCTCAAATGCATTGTCGAGCAGCTGTTCACCATTACTGACCATCGTTACCTCGTATCCTGCTCTGCCAAAAATTAACGGAAAAACATCCTGTAATCCCGGGTCGTCATCTGCGCACAATATCCTTTTCATAACTGGTCAATTAGAAGTTGGTAATGGCAGTGTAAAATAAATCAATGTGCCTGTGTTCTGTTTATCATCTACTAAAATCCTGCCACCATGCTGATGAATTATTCCCGCAGTAATATATAATCCAAGGCCCATACCGGGAAAAGAGTGTATCCGTGGATTTTTTACTCTGAAAAAACGATCAAATACCTTTTTTTTAAGGTCATCCGGAATGCCGATTCCTGAATCCTTCACGCTCACTTTTAATTCCCGCTCATTTAATTCAGACCGGATAAAAATTTCACCACCTGCCGGGGAATATTTGATCGCATTGGAAATGAGATTAGTCAGCACCTGACGAATTCTTTCTTTATCGGCCAGCACATTCGGAATATCGGGATCCAATCCGATGGTGATTGTATTTTTCCGCGTCAGGGGCTGCATATCTTCCACTCTTTCTGTAATGAGTTCGTTGATATTAAATTCCTCCTGCTGAATGGTAAGCTGGCCATCAAATATTTTTGTTGTGTCCAGCAGATTGTTGATCAGGCTCGTCAGACGGTCGACCTGCCTGTTGAGTTTGTCAACCACTGAGGCGCTGTCATTGTGCCCGGTCTCAACAGCCATTTCCTGTAACACTTCTGCATAAGCTTTGATACTGGTAACCGGTGTTTTTAATTCGTGGCTGGCAATGCCAAAAAATTCATCCTTCTGATTTTCCAGTATTTTCCGGTTTGTAATATTATAAATGACACCGGCCATGCGTGTTGCTTTTCCATTCTGACGGGCCACTGTTCTCCCGTAAGCAGACAGCCAGATATTTTCAGATGGCTCTCCCGCTGGTACACGGAATTCGGCCTGAAATACCCCGGCACTGTCAACAGCCTTTTGTAATCCTGACAGTAACGCTGCCCTGTCCTCGGGACGAACATAGCGATCCAGCAATACTGACTTTTTATCAGACCCATTATTTTTTGCAAAAGAGTATTTGTCTTCATTCCAGATCAATTCATCTGTAACGATATCCCAGTCCCAGGCGATCATTTCGGCAGACTGGAGTGCGATCCGGTATCTTTCTTCTGATACAGACAACGCCTTTTCTGCCATTTTCAACTGATCGATATCCGTGGCCGATCCGAACCAGGAGACCACTTTGCCTTCTTCATTTGTCAGAGGAACAGTTCTTATCAAATGCCAGCGATACAACCCGTCGGTCCCTTTGAGTCGGAGCTGAGATTCCAGGATTTTCCCTGCTTTAAGAGATATCTGCCAGTCTTCGTTGATGCGCCGGATATCCTCCGGATGAATAATCGAGGCCCATCCGCTAAAGACCATTTGGGTGTTCCCGAGATGTGCATTCTCACCGGTATAATCGTTCCACCGCTTATTGAACCAAAATAATTTGCCATCCGGATCATTGCTCCAAAGCAGATCCGGAACCAGATCAGTGACAGTCTGCAAACGATCCTGCGATTGATGCAGATCCGTTTCAGCTTTTGATCGTGCAGTGATATCAACGAAAGTAATAACGACCCCGCTGATTTGATCCTCCGATGTCCGGTAAGGGAGAACGCGCAATAAATATTTTTGTTTATCCGAAGTAGTAACTTCTTTTTCTATCGATTGCAGATTATCGAGCACCGTCGTTGCATCAGCCACCAGGCTTTTATATTCCAGCCGGCTGGTAATATCGGTCAGCGGACGACCTTTGTCGCCCGGAATCAGATTAAAGATCTTCGTAATGGCGGGCGTGAAAAAGGCAATGCAGAATCTTTTATCCAGGAATATTGTTCCTATCTCCGAAGAGTTGATGAGATTTTGAAGATTATTATTGTTTAATACAGCCTCATCGATTTTTATTTTCAGCTCCTGGTTCACTGTCCGCAATTCCTCATTGATAGATTGCAATTCTTCCTTGCTGGTTTCCAGTTCCTCCGCGGCCGAACGCAGCTCCTCGTTCATGGCCTGAAGTTCTTCATTGTTGGCTTTTAATTCTTCGGCACGAAATTCATGCTGTTCCACTGAGTTCCTGAGTTGTGTCTTTACCCGCATCAGTTCTTCTTCCAGGTGTTTGGCAACCGGTTCATCGGCGGGTGTTACAAATGATTCCGTCTCTTCTCCCGAAGCGGCAGGCTCGAAAATCAATAGTATAAAACCCTGGCTGGAATTTCCATCACGCAACACGGGACGAACACGGATATTGATAATTTCCTCCTGGTTTCCAATTGTTATTTTTTGTTTTCTTGCATCGACAGGCATTTTTTTCTGAAGCGCCTGGCTAAGGGCGCTATGCAGTTCGATCCTTAACTCGGGCAATATCAGTTTTAAAATATTCTGCGATAACTCACCGCCTGCAATCTGAAGAAATCGTCCGGCCGATTCGGAGACATGCAGAATTTCAAACTCCTGATTTATCAGAATTGATGGCGGCGCATATTCCTCCAGTATACGCTGATGCATATCACCAAACGTAAGGCTGTTCATCATTTTCTTATCCCGTTCCTTTCTGAAATCCGAGTGACCAGTCAGTTCATAACGAAAAGATGGTACGGAATCAGGAATGGGAAAGGAAGGTGTGGCCACCGCACGGGACTGGAAAATATGGAAATCACGATTATAAACGGAATAAAGATCGCCGGTTCCTTCAACCGATTCGGAAGAACCAAGGAAAAGAAATCGTTCGGGATCCAGTGCAAAATGAAAGGTGTCCAGCACCCGCTGTTGCGCTGTGCGGTTAAGATAAATCATGACATTGCGGCAACTCACCAGGTCCAAATGAGAAAAGGGAGGATCTTTTAGAAAATTATGGGTCGCAAAAAGTACCATCTCACGGATATCCGGGCTGATCCTGTAATTTTTTCCTTCTTTTTTAAAAAACCGATTGAGTCTGTCGGGTGAAACATCAGCGGCGTCGTTAATCGAATAAATTCCTTCGCGGGCCTGGGCAATGGCCCCCTCATCGAT
>DASXKM010000629.1:0-5765 GCA_036496825.1 Puia sp.
TATATTATCGCGAATGGCAGGACCGGTGGAAAATGCCGCGAGTTGTGTCGATGAATCAGTCGTCCGGTTAAAGTGATCCCGGTACATGACCCATACCAGTAATGCACCAATCATTGCTCCGAGCATCTGCGCAATAATATAGGGAACAACCGATGACCATGGCAGCTTACCTGCAGTTGCCATGGCGATCGTTATAGCCGGATTTAAATGTGCGCCACTAAACGGAGTAGCAATTACCACTCCCACATAAACGGCGAGTGCCCAACCTGTTGTTATAACGATCCATCCGGCATTCTGCCCCTTCGTGCCTGTTAGAACGACGTTTGCAACAACTCCATTACCCAGTAATATGAGTGCGCCTGTACCTACTAATTCTGCGAGAAATGCGGTCATATAAATTTTTTTATTTTTTACTCCAGCTTTGAGCAGCATTCACCGCCCGCTTCCATGATTCAATTCCTAAACGAATTTTTGCAGATTGTTCTCCGGGCTCAAATACCATTTCTGACTTCCACCATTTAGCAATTTCCGCAGTAGTCTTCCAGAAACCGACGGCCAGCCCCGCTAAATAAGCAGCACCCAGTGCTGTTGTTTCTGTTATCTCCGGCCTGATCACTTTACAATTCAGCAGATCTGCCTGGAATTGCATCAGGAGGTTATTGGCTGTGGCACCGCCATCCACGCGCAATTCTTTTATCGAGGTTCCTGCGTCCGCTTCCATTGCCTTTAATACATCCATTGTTTGGAATGCAATAGACTCCAATGCAGCGCGAGCTATATGAGCCGCTTTGGTACCGCGCGTAATCCCCACCATGGTTCCCCTGGCCTCCGGATTCCAGTATGGAGCACCGAGACCTGCAAATGCTGGAACAAATGAAACACCGTCTGTATCTGCAACCTGTTCGGCCAGCGCTTCTATTTCAGAAGAATTTCTGATAATTCCCAATCCATCGCGTAACCATTGAACCACGGCGCCGGCTATAAAAATACTTCCTTCAAAAGCATATTGAATCTGTCCGTTTATTTTCCAGGCTACAGTCGTCAGTAGATTATTCTTTGAAACCACAAACTGATTGCCAATGTTCATCAACATAAAACAACCAGTTCCGTAAGTATTTTTAACCATTCCTTTTTCAAGGCACATCTGCCCAAATAATGCCGCATGCTGATCGCCCGCCACGCCGGTAATCGGAATCCTTTCCACAAAAATATTTTTATCTGTTTCACCATAGTATTCGCTGGATTCTTTTACGAGGGGTAAAACGGATGTCGGAATATCCATGATCCGCAATAACTCCTCATCCCATTTTTGTTCCTGTATATTATATAACATGGTGCGGGATGCATTCGTGATATCCGTCGCGTGAACAGCGCCGTGCGTCATTTTCCAGATAAGCCAGGAATCAACGGTACCGAAGGCAAGCTTTCCTTCCGTTGCTTTTTTCCTTGCACCCTGTACATTGTCCAGTATCCAACGGATCTTGGATCCCGAAAAATAAGCATCTATGACCAATCCGGTTTTTGAACGGATATTATCTGAGCGTCCCGACTTTTTTAATTCTTCACAAAAGTCAGCTGTTCTTCGATCCTGCCAGACAATCGCATTGTAAACAGGAACTCCTGTTTCTCGATCCCAAACGATGGTTGTCTCTCTTTGATTTGTAATTCCGATGGCGGCAATTTCTGAAGGGTTAACACCGATTTTTAATCTGGCTTCTGCTGCCACACTGGCCTGGGACGACCAGATTTCCATCGGATCATGTTCAACCCATCCAGGTTGCGGAAATATCTGGGTGAATTCTTTCTGCGCGATGGATTTTATCTGACCGGTTTGGTCGAAGAGGATAGCACGGGAACTGGTGGTACCCTGATCGAGAGCGAGTATATATTTTTTCATAGCAAGCGGTTCTAGTTGTAAGTTGTAAGTTGTAAGTTATTGACTCAGTTGACAACTAACAACTAACAACTAACCATTCAATATGTAATTTTTTGCAATCTCAAGGAAAGATACCACTTGTTCTTTTTCCCAACTTCCGTCTTTATTTAATTCTTTAGCCATTAAATGAGCAACGGCCGGTGCCATTGCAATTGCTGCGCGGGCATCCAGAAATAATGCGCGGGTACGGCGCGCAAGCACATCCTCGATATTGCGGGCCATTTCATTTCGGGCAGCCCAGATAATTTCCGCACCATTATAAGGAAGTCGTGGATTCAGGGCTGTTCTCCATTCAGCATTTTCTTTTGCGAGCGCTTTAACAGCGATCGCATCGCTTCCATAAACAAAAAACGGATCGGTCCATTCAACCGCATCATGGTATCCGTGCAAATACAAGGTCTTTGTTTTACACTGCCTTTTTGGTAATCCGCCCGACCGCATGGCCAGATCTACTGTATCCTCAGCCATCTTGCGGTAGGTTGTCCACTTCCCGCCGGTTATGGTAATCAGGCCGGATGCAGACTGTATTAATTTATGGGACCTGGAAATTTCTTTTGTTTTTTGGCTTTCACCCTGCGGGGCTGCCAGCGGCCTGAGTCCTGCGAAAACACTGAGTACATCTTTTCGTGTAGGGGCCATCGTTAGGTAAACAGCCGAAGTATCGAGAATAAATTGAATTTCTTCCTCCAGTGCCTTTGGCTCGAGCTGATGCACGGTCAGCGGCGTGTCGGTCGTTCCTATCAGCGTCCTGTCGTGCCAGGGAATGGCAAACAACACTCTTCCGTCTTTTGTTTTCGGAATCATCAGTGCATCGTGCGGGCCCAGAAACGATTTATCAAATACGAGATGAACGCCCTGGCTGGGCCGGACCATCGGACCGGCTTCCGGTGCATCCATTTGCAATATCTCATCAACAAAAACACCGGTGGCATTGATAACCGTTTTTGCCTTCAGACGATATGAAATGTTCGTTTCCATATCCACGGCAGCCAGACCGTTTATTTTTTTTCCGTCTTTATGTAAGGAACTTACCCGAAAGTAATTCAGCAAAGTGGCACCCTGTTCAATAGCTGTTAAAGCGAGACTGATGGCGAGCCGTGCATCGTCAAACTGTCCATCGTGATAAAGCACACCGGCCTTCAAACCTTTTTGCTGAATATTCGGAATACGTCGCAGCACATCATTACTTGAAATCAGACGGGAGCGGCCAAAACTTTTTTTGCCGGCAAGCAAATCATATACAGATAATCCGACGGAATAAAAAACAGCATTCAGCCAGGAATAATTCGGAATAATAAAACTTTCATTTCTCACCAGATGCGGGGCATTTCTCAGCATTATGCCTCTTTCGCGTAATGCCTCAATGACAAGACCAATATTGCCCTGTGCGAGGTAACGAACACCTCCGTGAACGAGCTTGGTACTGCGCGAGGAAGTGCCTTTTGCAAAATCTGATTGTTCAAGCAGTAAGGTTTTGAAACCGCGGGAAGCCGCGTCTACTGCAATACCGAGACCGGTAGCGCCACCACCTATGACGATGAGATCCCAGACAACAGACGTATCATCCATTTGTTTTATCAGCTCCTCTCTTTTGATCTGCATCCAATCCTGATTTATGATACGTGTTTTATTTTTCCACCAATTCGTCCGGCATGCGAAAAATTTTTAAGCAACATACTATGGGTGGTGCCTTTGCTTCCTTTATGATAATGATCACGCGATTCGCAGTTTGTGTTGGGAAACTAATCAATCGCTGATGACCGATCGTAGTATATTGATTTTTATACAGCAGGGAATCATCGTTGTAAAGTTCTATAGAAAAAGACTTAACCCGTTGGCCGGATGCCAGGTCCTCTCCGAGTTGAATACAATTTATCTTTTGTTTTTCTTCGAACCGGATTGTCAGTTTTTCGCCTTTGTAGTTCTTCCCCTCTAAAATATACTGCGTGTTGTTCGCCTGATTGAATGAATCCGGCGGATACATTGAAAAACTATGTTGGTTTTTTTCCAGTAAATTATTCGAAAAACTTTCCTGCCGCAATTTTGCAAAACCCATCAGGGCAGCGGAATCGTATGGAGAGATCAGTCCGCGCGGGTCCGGTGGCACATTCAAAATCAGATTGGCACCCCGGCCAATTGATTTTAAATAGATATCAAAAAGTTTTTCCGGCGACTTCACCAGACGATCTTCTTTCGAATGATAAAACCATCCGGGTCTGATGCTCACGTCACACTCCGCGGGTATCCAGTTTTTACCATTTATATTTCCCTGGTTCAGCGTATCATTCGGCGGGGCACCCTGGCCACGACTAAATCCGGCAGTGTCCAGGAGATTCCAATTGGTTGTTCCGACGATTCCATTTTCATTGCCAACCCAACGCATATCGGGACCGATATCACTAAACACCATTGTATTCGGGGCGATACGGCGAATAACAGATTCAAATCCATGCCAGTCATAGATCATCTTTTTCCCGTTGGGGCCTTCTCCATTCGCTCCATCCCACCAGAATTCAAAGAAGGGCCCGTAATTGCGAACCACTTCTTTCATCATATTTATAAAAACATCGTTGTATGCGGGTGTGCCATACGCAGGATGGTTTCTGTCCCAGGGAGAAAGATAAACGCCCATGGACAAGCCATATTCCCTGCAAGCCACAGACAATTCTTTCAATACATCACCTTTACCATTTTTCCAGGGACTTTGAGCTACCGTATGTTTTGAATATGCGCTGGGCCAAAGACAAAAACCATCATGATGTTTGGCTGTAATGACGATACCGGTGGCGCCTGCAGCCTTCGCAATCCGACACCATTGCCGGCAATCGAGTGAACCCGGATTAAAGACTTCTTCCCTTTCTGATCCCTTCCCCCATTCCAGGTCGGTAAAAGTATTCGGTCCAAAATGCATGAATAAATAAAATGGTTTGTTCTGCCAGGCAAGTTGCTTTGCAGCAGGTAAAGGCTGTATTTCCTTCTGGGAAAAACCAGCCATTGAAAAAAGAAGACAGAGGGAGATAAAAAGTGGTTTCATACTGACTGTTTATACAGATTCGGTTATGAAACTAAGAAATGAAAACCTAATTTTGCGATATCAAAAAAGGATATGTCGTTTTTCAGTAATAAGGTTGTTATTGTTACGGGTGGAACTGAAGGGATCGGAAGGGCATTGATCGGCCAGCTGATAGAAGCAGGTGCTAAAGTAGCAACCTGCGGAAGGAAGCATGATAAACTTTACGCCCTTCAGCTGGAATATTCACAATTTATGCTGCATACCATGGTTTGCGATGTGAGCCATGAAGAAGAATGCAAGCGTTTTATTCAATCGACTGTTGAAACCTTTGGCACAATTGATATACTCATTAATAATGCCGGCATCAGCATGCGTTCATTATTTGACGATGCGGATACAGATGTTATACGGCGTATGATGGACGTGAATTTCATGGGCGTTGTTTATTGCACAAAGGCAGCTCTTCCTTTTATCATAGAGCAAAAGGGTATTATAGTTGGTATTTCCTCTGTGGCAGGATATCGCGGATTACCAGGGAGAAGCGGTTACTCCGCCTCAAAATTTGCTCTTCAGGGCTGGCTGGAATCTCTCCGGACAGAACTTGTGGAACTGGGGGTACACGTGATGTGGGTGTCGCCAGGCTTTACTGCATCGAATATCCGTCACGCTGCCCTGAATAGTCGTGGAGAGGGAATGGGTGAAGGTGTTTTGGATGAATCCAAACTCATGAGTGCAGAAACCTGCGCTAAATACATATTAAATGCTATCGAAAAAAGGAAAAGGGTTCAGGTGCTTACAATCTCCGGAAAGTTCACG
>DASXKM010000630.1:0-1886 GCA_036496825.1 Puia sp.
GGAAAAATGAAAATCAAAGTCGCGAAACAGCAGACCGTCCGTTTTAAATGTTTCCTCATAACTCTCAGGTTTTATTTTTGGAATAAATTGAAATGCAACTTCTCACAGGACGAATTAGGAAGAAGACATCAGTACCTGAACGGGAGCTTAAAATTACGGACTTACAACATAATACGGGTCTTTTTTGTCATTCCCCGGTGTATATCATTTTTTTGCCATGGCAAATACGGATTCATCCATTGACTTATTGATATCAATGATTTTGGAAGTAGAGGTCAATGTGAGTCCGGGATAACTTACCTCCTGTTTGAAAGGCATAAGCAATCCGAAATCCGTTTTCTGAAAGTCTGAATTAACCGTTGTCATTTCAAAAGGGTTACCACCTACTTTCAATTTAACGACCGTTTTCAGAAGATAAAAAGTAGACGCATCAATATAGAAATCCATTTCAGTACTATCCCGGCTGGTCAGTTTCAGATTATAAACATCTGCATCCTTTAGTTTCTCTTGGCCCGTCAATTCCAATTTGTCTCCTTTAGCAGCATAATCAAACAAAGGTCCCTTCAGGTCAAAAGCCATCTGACCAATATTTATCTGATCAGCCGGCATCAGAACAGGATCGGGAATTCCTGCCAGTGGATTGACGGTCCATCCGCTATGAACAACATAACAATTCACTATTTTCTGGCCATTGAAATCAAGAATGATTTTATATCCCTTCCCGTCCATTGTATAAGTAACAAAGGGAGCAGGATTATTCATAATAATCACTTCACCTTCTGAATACATCGTTTTCATGGAAGCGAGTTTTTCCTTTCCACCGATGGCATCAAAGTATTTATTCACCACTTCGTCAGCTGTCTGCGCAAAAACCTGCGCAACCAATAAGAGAAACGTGGTAACAATCGGAATCCATTTTTTCAGTTTCATGTCGTTGTTTTTATTTTGTTTTACTTTTTTCAACTTCAAACGCAAGCAGTACATTTCCTTTTACTTCTCCCAGTATTCCATAACCGGAATTGACAAACAGCATACCGTCTCCCACAACAGGCGCCGGCCCATCCAGCGATCCGCCCCTGCCCTGAATTCCATTAATGGTTTCAAAAGGCACAGCTGTATTAAAATCCCAGATCATTTTTCCATCGTTCGAATCGTAAGCCCTGATATGACCATCCAGTGAACCCGCGAATACGATTCCGGGGATTACTGCAGGCGCCGCAGAATTATACGGCATACATCCATCACAGCCCGGATGGGGCGTTTTCCAAATGAGTTTGCCCGAATAAATATCCAAAGCATACATACCGGGTGAGGCTTTTATTTCAGGATTGCTTTTGTCTATCCCAAAAAAATTATCAGAATTCGTCGCATAAACTAATTTGCCATCCGTCGCCATACCCCAATGTATACCACCCAGCGCACCACCCTTTCCGATTCTCGTTTTCCAGATCAGTTTCCCATTATCAGGCGAAAGGGAATAAACAATTCCTGATTTCTGTCCGGCCAATAAAATATCTTTCCCATCCTTTCCCTGAACCAGAATGGGCGCCATACCGAAGTCCAGATCAGGTCCGGCTTTTTCCGGACAGTTTAGAAAGAATGGACAAGCTGTATTATATGTATCTCCCTGCGTGGCCTGAAAATTCCATCTCAGTTTTCCTGTTTTCATATCAAGCGCCTGCACCGCATCGCTGGTCGACGTTGGCGGGTTTGTATAATTTTCCCCGGTACCGATATAAACCAATCCGCGTTTTAAATCGATCGTCGGACTGCACCATACCGGAGCGCCGGATGGCCCGTAAAATGGTTTGCCATTCTTCTTTTTACCGGATTCAGCAGCCTGTTGTTCAATCACCCGGTGAACCCAGATTATATTTCCTGTTGAT
>DASXKM010000631.1:0-3321 GCA_036496825.1 Puia sp.
TCTTTACAAATACAGGCAGCCTGGAATTATATTTTTTAAAATCTTCCTGATGCTCATTGAGGTCGGATGCTTCGGCTTCAGTTATGGCAAATCCTTGTTCCGCCAGGTCAATGGCGGGGTTAATTAATTTTTTGAATGGCAGTTTTGCATATTTATAATAACTGAAAATACCCGCAACCGATCCGGGCACGCCAGCAGCCGGGTGGCCGTTTTCGCTTTTACCGGGAACAACATTCTGATTTGTGTCAAGATACATATCACGGGAAGCGCCGGCAGGGGCTTTTTCCCGGAAATCGATGGTTACGTTAACACCATTTGTAAGATGGGCAACCATAAAGCCACCGCCACCAATATTTCCCGCGCCAGGATATACAACTGCCAACGCTAATTGAATGGCAATAGCAGCATCCACGGCATTTCCGCCCTGTTTTAGCATTTCAATACCCGCCATACTGGCCAATGGATTTGCCGAAACAACGGCGCCATTCCGGCAAATCACTTTTTTGTTGGAATGATAAATCTTTCCTGCATTTATTTGAGCGATCAGGGTCGAGCCGAGACTGCCGCCAATCATCAGCATGATAAAAATGAAACTTTTCAGATAGGTATGCATGTGATGAAAATAAGTAAAAATTGTTGAAGGGTTTCTGATATGTTACCGTCAATATAATATCGTGAAGGGTTTCTGGAGGATTCATTAATTTGGCAAAACCAAATTGTCCCAATTCGAATGAAAATATTCCTGATTGCCATCTTCTGTTTGTTTATGCTTGCAAAATATTCCAACGCCCAGATGCCCGAACCGGAGAGTGCGTCAGACATTCTTCTCCGCATGAAAAAGCTGAACGTACTCGGATCTGTATTATATATCGCCGCTCATCCGGACGATGAAAATACACGCCTGCTGGCCTGGCTTTCCAAAGACAAGTTATACAGAACGGGCTATCTTTCTTTAACCAGGGGAGATGGCGGACAAAATCTAATCGGTGATGAGCAGGGTGTAGAACTCGGACTGATCCGGACGCAGGAATTGATGGCTGCCAGGCGGGTGGACGGAGCTGACCAGTTTTTTTCGCGGGCCTATGATTTCGGATTTTCGAAAACCACATCCGAAGCACTTAAGATCTGGAATGAACAAAAGATATTAAGTGATGTTGTCTGGATCATTAGAAATTTCCAACCCGATGTGATTATTACACGCTTTCCGGAAGATAAACGGGCAGGTCATGGGCAGCATTCAGCATCTTCTGTTCTTGCACATCTCGCATATTCAGCCGCTGCGGATCCAAAACAGTTTCCTGAACAACTTAAATATGCCCTCAGTCCCTGGAAGGCAAAAAGAATTTTTTGGAACAATTACAATTTCGGAACAGTAAACACAACGAGAGATGATCAGCTGAAAATAGAAGTCGGCGGATTCAATCCGCTGGTTGGAAAAAGTTATGGTGAAATTGCGGCAGACAGCAGAAGTCAGCATCGTTCCCAGGGTTTTGGTGTGGCACATTCAAGAGGGAATTTTTTAGAGTATTTTTCTTTAACGGAAGGAGAGAGGGCTGACTCATCACTTTTACAAAATATAAATTGCAGCTGGAGCCGTGTGCCGAACGGAGCTGCCATCGGTCAGATGGTTGACCGGGTGATTAAAAATTATGACCCATCGGCACCATACCAATCTTTACAGGCACTCGTTGAGATTTACCAGCATATTGATGCTTTGTCACCCGGGTACTGGCGTAATAAAAAACTGGAGGAAACACTGGAGCTTATTCATGCTTGCAGTGGGTTATGGCTGGAGGCGACTGTTCCGCAGGCTTATGCACTTCGCAATCAGACCATTCCCGTAACATTGCGTGTTGTCAACCGCGCACCCCTGGGGATTACTATTCATTCCGTCATATTAAACGGGCAGGACACGAGCTGGAATCTAACACTTCAACAAGGTGTCAACTATTCGCTTGTCCGGCGAATCTCATTAAGAAACCTCCCCATTTCTCAACCCTACTGGCTGACTGAACCGATGAGTCAGGGATCTTATAATGTGCAGGATCAGCGTTTGATTGGACGGCCCCTGAATCCACCGGTACTTGATGCAGAATTTGAAGTTGGATTATTTGGCGAAACATTCAGATTTAGACAGCGTGTACTTTATAGATTCACAGATGCAGTAAAAGGAGAATTATTTGAACCGCTTACTATAGTTCCCAATCAGATGGCGTATTGTGATCCGGAGTTATTGGTTTTTACTGCCGGAAAGGAAGAGGATTTGACCGTCAGGAAGCAATTAAAAACTTTGCAGGATAAGGATACGGATAATAGTGTAATGCATCCGGCCCTTTTGTCCACTGAAAAAAAATCTCTCCCTGAAATATCAACTCTTACCTTAACTCCGATACCGGGTTTTCAAACAAAAGACATATCCGCTTCAGGTGGTAACAACACCTTTCTCCTGAAATCGAATCTTGAAAAGGATGAAAATATAACTGCCTGGGTTATACGTACAACGGCCGGGATGATTGACACATTACTACAATGCCGGACCATTTCTTATGAACATATACCGAGGATTGACTATTTCAAACAGGCTGCATCAACCGTCGTATCGGTTAATCTGAAAATTGCAGGAAAGAAAGTAGGTTATATTGAAGGCGCCGGAGATAAAGTCCCGGAAGCACTATCAGCCATGGGGTATACCGTTATAAGATTAACGGAAGGCATGGTTAACCGTTCAGAGTTGCAAAAACTGGATGCGGTAATTACCGGTGTTCGTGCTTACGATGTTCACAACTGGTTAGCCGGCAAATACCGGGTGCTGATGGATTACATTAACAACGGAGGAAATCTGATCGTCCAGTACAACCGAAACCTGGGTAACGATTCGACCGGTATCGGTCCTTATCCTTTTGGAATTTCAAATGCGCGTGTTACGGAGGAAGACGCAACAGTTCAGTTTCTTCTGCCTTCCAGTCCTGTACTTCATTTCCCCAATGAAATATCAGAAAAAGATTTTGAAGGTTGGATTCAGGAGAGAGGAATTTATTTCGCACAACATATCGATCCGAGATACCAGGCTGTTTTTTCCATGCATGATACGGGTGAAGCAGAACAAACCGGGAGCCTGATCACTGGTAGCTACGGAAAAGGATATTTTTCTTATACCGGTCTTGTTTTTTTTCGTGAATTGCCGGCTGGAGTTCCGGGCGCTTACCGGCTATTCGCTAACCTCATAGGTCTTAATCAAACCAGGAACAAATAATACATGACACCCCCGACACGGAGAGAAATTGCATTTGTGGTGGCTATAGTAACCGGCATTGTGATCGG
>DASXKM010000632.1:0-2813 GCA_036496825.1 Puia sp.
CGGGCAAAATATCTTTTCCGGAAAAGAACTTCGTATGAGCATTTTACAGGGCTTGGTGATCTCCGCCGGGTTGCTGAGCCTGTATTTTTATTTTATGCATCAGGGGTATGAATTAAAATATGTAAGAACCATTGTATTTAATACGCTTATCCTGAGTAATATATTCCTGACCCTTACTAACCGGTCATTTACCGAATCTGTCGTAAAGACTTTTTATTACAGAAATGCCCTGACACGCTGGGTGATTTCTATTTCTGTCGGATTTTTGCTGCTCATCAACATGATTCCATTTCTGAGGAGCATCTTTCAGCTCTTACCGTTAACGATATTTGATTATTTCATTTGTCTTATCGTCAGCGTCTTATCCGTAGGCTGGTTTGAATTATTTAAAGGATGGCAGAGAGGATCCCGGCATTCCCTATTATGACAGTCTGATCGAAATAGCTTCAAAAGATTCTACGAATGCAACGAACAGGAAATGGGTTTTTGAATCCTACGGTTACATTGTTGCCATTCCGGAGAAAATTTTACTTATAATTTTTCAATTTCAACCTTTCGTCCATAAATTGATTTATAAACAGGCGTAAAAAAAAAGGAAGAAGCTGCCAGGAAAAAATTAGATCCAGAAAATCCGAAGGCGGAATTAAAATGAGATTAGAAAGACATTAGAATTTACTTAAAAGAATGGATTTGGATTTATTTCCCCGGATGGTTCGATAATTTTGCGGATCGTACAGTATCGCGACTCAGGTTAAAAATATGAAGTTGTTCAAACATACAAGGGAATTTGGAAAGGCGGTATTTGACAGGATCGGTAATGAAAAAGTTAAGCAAAATATATTGCAGGCGCTGCCTTTTTGGATTGCAGCATTATTTACCGGTATAATCGCAGTTATTTACAGTAAGTTGTTTGCATGGACTGAACTTGGCACTATCTACGTTTTCAGACATTATGAATGGATATTCATATTACTGACTCCAGCCTGTTTTGTTCTGGGTTGGTGGATTGTAAAAAAATTTGCACCCTATTCCAGGGGTAGCGGTATACCGCAGATCATGGCAGCTTTAGAACTTAATGGCCCGGAGAAATTGGAAAAGACGAAGAAACTATTAAGCATCCGGATCATCATTGTGAAAATTTGTTCAAGCCTGGTAATGGTATTTGGTGGAGGAGTCATCGGGAGGGAGGGTCCCACCATTCAGATAGCCGGATCAGTTTTCCGGAAGATAAATCAAATACTTCCCGACTGGTGGCCAAAAATTTCAAGGAAGAACATGATTATGACGGGCGCAGCGGCCGGATTGGCGGCTGCTTTCAATACACCGCTGGGAGGGATTGTTTTCGCGGTCGAAGAATTAACTAAAACACATATTAACCAATTCAAATCGGCTCTTTTTGCTGCGATCATTATTGCCGGGTTAACTGCACAGGAATTTTTAGGGCCCTATTTATATCTTGGATATCCGGATGTAAGTAACCTTTCAGGATATATTTTCTTTGCCGTTGTACTGGTTGCAATCGTGACCGGCCTTGTGGGCAGCAGTATATCAAAACTGATGGTGTATATCTTCAAATGGAAAATGAATTTCAAAAATAATTTCCCGCATTTACTGTATCTGGTTTGCTGCGGACTAATCATAGCGCTGCTGGCTGTTTTCGTTAGCGAAAGCATTTTCGGATCCGGGAAGGAACTGATAACAAGAACGTTGTTTACATCTGATAAATATACTTCATGGCAAATCGTTCTGTTCAGAATATTTGGTCCTGTACTCTCTTTTACTTCAGGCGCTGCCGGCGGTATTTTTGCGCCGGCGCTCAGCGCTGGTGCCGGGATCGGTTCGATGTTGGCCGGATGGTTTGAACTAACAGCTACCAATACGAATATTATGATTTTAGCAGGAATGGTTGGATTTCTTACAGGGGTTACGAGAACACCTTTTACATCTGCGATACTGGTTTTGGAGATGACGGACAGGCATAATGTGATTTTTCACTTAATGCTTGCGGGATTGGTTGCGAATATGGTTTCACTTTTAATTGATAAACATTCATTTTATGACCGGTTGAAAAACCAATATCTGAAAGACCTGCATAAAGAAGCACCTGCATTGGCAATTTCTGATTCCGTGTTGGTAAGATTCTGAGGATCAGGCAACAAATACTGGATTTAGTTTCAGAGGAACGGTTTTATCAAGCAATGGTGGAGAAATGGACAATCTGACGCTATTCAAAAAATTATGGTCTGCTCTGATGAGCAAAAATTAATTTTATCTGCTCAGCATTCAACGCTGCATTAAAAAACATTACATCATCAATATCTCCTGTGAAAAACCCGCCATAATTTACATAATGGTCAACATCGTTAGCGTCAAGAGAATATTTATCAGTAGGAAGATCCTGGCCAATTACTAAATTCACCGGGTTGGTTAAAGTGATTGGAGGATTAGGCGTATCTGTCCATGAATAAATTAATTCACCATTTATATAAAAATCCATTTCGCCCGGTTTAAAAGTAACTGCTACATGATACCAAACTTCATTATCTAATATTACAGTTTGATCATCCCGATCATAATAACTATTATCTGCCCATTTTACAGTAAAAAATATTTTGTTCTGACTCTGGTATTGAAGTTTATATCCATTCCAGCGATTCATGGCCACTAAATAATAACTATCAGTACTTAATGTTCTATCCAAAAGCTGTTTTTTTGACCAGAGACTGATTGTCATCGACTGCGGATTAAGCTTTTTAGTATAATGAATTTCTATATTGCCCCCTTTATCGAAATGATAGCACTTGTTGGGACGA
>DASXKM010000633.1:0-4677 GCA_036496825.1 Puia sp.
GGTTTTTCTCCCGACTGCTTTTTTACATTTTCCGTTTCTTTCCGTAAAATGCTTCGTTTACTGGCAGCCAGCTGCTGTATGGTATTATCACCCGGGTTGCCAAAGGCGTCTGTCGGATATTGATGGGTGGAGATAAAATCAAAAGGTATTTTTACTTCGTTGCAGTAATGTACAAATTCTTTTATCCAGGCGTTCTTCGCCGTCGCCGGGCCCCCAACTTTCAATCCGGCATCTATTTTCTTTATGGTTGTAACGGTATGTTTATAGAGATTGAAATAATCCATTTGTTTGCCGGTCCAAAAAGCGGTCAAATTCGGTTCGTTCCAAACTTCAAAAAACCATTGTTTTATTTCATCGAGGCCATACCTTTCGATCCAGTGGGTTATTAAAATTTCTATAAATTTTATCCAGTCCGTATAGTCTTTGGGCTGCGTGACATTTGCCCTATAGTTGAATACTGTTTTCTGACCGGAAGCCAGGGCCTCTGGCATAAAAGATAATTCAACAAAGGGTTTCATGCCTATGGAAAGCAGAAAATCATAAATCTGATCAGCATTAAAAAATGAATAGACCAGCCGGCCGTTTTCCTTTTTTAATATTCCCAGGTCGTCCGATAGAATGGCATGAAAGCGGACATGCTTAAAGCCCAGTTCCCGGCTGCATCGCCACAACTGCCTTTGCCAGTCTGAGCGAAGTGCCAGCGTTGCATGGCCACTTCCAATCGTATGCTCCCAAAAATGAGGGAATGAAACAGAACTGCCCTCCAGGTTAACGGAAAAACTAGTTTCTTTTTTTTTTGTTAAGTCCATGTTATCTGATATGACAGCTTATCTGATATGACAGCAAAAAATATAGTATACGATAAATGCTGCAAAATCCAAACCTAAACCCCCTGGGGAATATCAAAGAATTATTTCTACGGGCAATTAACATGAGATTATACAAATGCAAAAATGCGTCAATCAATTCGGATCGTTGTAAAAGTAAAACGATGGTATTGCCAACCTTAGATTATAGCGAACTGTGGAATTCTAGTGAATTTCCTACACAATTTCACCAAGTATTTCATCCGCAGGCGTAGCAGAAGGACAGTTTAGCGCGGCACAATTATTTCATCCTTCAATTCGCTTGACTTTCATTTTTAAAAAACAGGTTATGAGTTTACGGGTAAGTGATTTTGTAATACAACGCATGGCAGCATGGGGAATAAAGCGAATATTTGGCTTCCCCGGAGATGGGATCAACGGACTGATGGGTGCCATGAACCGTTCAAAAGAAAAAAAATACCACATTGATCTGATACAGGTTCGTCACGAGGAAAATGCAGCGTTCATGGCCTGCGGTCATGCAAAGTTTACAGGTGAAGTGGGCGTATGCATGGCCACTTCCGGCCCGGGCGCTATTCATTTGTTAAATGGATTATACGATGCAAAAATGGATCATCAACCGGTCGTAGCCATTGTGGGACAACAGGCGCGTGCGTCCATTGGCGGAAATTATCAGCAGGAAGTCGATCTGATTTCACTTTACAAAGATGTGGCCGGGGAATATGTACATATGTGTAGTGATCCGATGCAAATCAGGCATCTCATTGATCGCGCATTTCGAATCGCGATATCTGAGCGGACGGTTACCTGCGTCATTATTCCAAATGATGTGCAGGAACTTGATTTTGTTGAGCCAGCTCGTGAACATGGTACGGTGCATTCAGGTGTGGGATATTCCAAACCTGTTATTGTGCCGGCAACTGCAGATTTGCAAAAGGCCGCCGATTACCTCAACGAAGGTCAGAAGATCGCAATGCTCGTTGGTGCCGGAGCATTGGGGGCATCTTCTGAAGTCATGAAGATGGCAGACCTGCTGGGCGCGGGTGTAGCCAAAGCCCTGCTCGGAAAAGCCGTTTTGCCCGATGATATTCCTTTCGTAACAGGCTCCATCGGGCTGCTGGGAACAAAACCCAGTTACGATATGATGATGGAATGCGATACCCTGTTGATGATCGGAAGCAGTTTTCCATATTCTGAATTTCTGCCAAAGGAGGGAAAGGCAAAAGGAATCCAAATCGACATTGATGGAAAAATGCTTAACATCCGATATCCGATGGATGTTTGTCTGCAGGGAGATTCAAAAGAAACATTAAAGGCGCTGATTCCTTTGATAAAAAGAAAGGATGACAGGGAGTGGCAAAATAAAATTATCAAAAACACTGACAAATGGTGGAAGGTTTTAGAGGCAAGAGCCGAGGATAAAGCCGATCCGATCAATCCACAAAAAATTTTCTGGGAACTTTCCAAACGGCTGCCGGACGAATGTATTTTTTCAGCAGATTCCGGATCTACTGCAGCATGGTTCGCACGCGATCTGAAAGTAAGGACAGGTATGAAAGCTTCTCTTTCCGGTAATCTGGCAACGATGTGTCCGGCGATGCCTTATACGATCGCTGCGAAATTTGCTTATCCGGACAGAATGCCGATTTGTTTGATTGGTGACGGAGCATTTCAAATGCTTGGCATGAATGGCATGATTACTATTTCAAAGTATTGGAAACAGTGGAGTAATCCGCGTTTAATGATACTGGTTTTAAATAACAGGGACCTGAACATGGTAACCTGGGAACAGCGGGCCATGAATGGCGATCCCAGATACGACGCCTCTCAGGGAGTGCCTGATTTTCACTACGCAGAGTATGCCAAACTGCTCGGACTGGAAGGCATTAAGGTAGATGATCCGACAAAAGTAGGAGACACATTTGACTGGGCATTTGCAGCCGACAAACCGGTATTGGTAGAAGCATATACGGATCCTTCCGTACCCATGCTTCCGCCGCATATCGGTTTTAAGGAAATGAAATCATTTGCCTCCTCAATATTAAAGGGCGACAGTAAATCAGGCGACATGATAAAACAAACCACCAAAGATGTGATGGATGAATATTTTCCTGCAAAGTGATTGAAACCGATACGATATCAGCCTCAGAAATAATTGCCATTGATGAAATAAAAGTTCAGGCTTATACCATACCAACCGAACTTCCGGAATCCGATGGAACCATTGAGTGGAATTCAACAACTTTAGTTCTGGTCCGGATTTTCGCTGGTGGAAAAACCGGTATTGGTTATACGTATTCCAATCCGGCAGCGGCGGTTGTCATTCATTCTTTCAGTAAAATCCTGAAGGGGAAAAATTGTTTACACATTTCAGAAATTACAGAATCACTCATCCGTTTTATTCGCAACGACGGACAGTGTGGAATCGCCATGACGGCAGTGTCGGCAGTCGATATTGCCCTTTGGGATTTGAAAGCGAAGATACTGGAAATACCGCTTTGCGTTCTGCTCGGTCAAAACCAGAGCAGCATGCTGATCTATGGCAGCGGTGGCTTCACTTCTTATTCTACTACGCAAACTTCCAGGCAATTTCTAAAATGGGCAGAGTACGGAATATCACATTTCAAAATGAAGGTCGGACGCGACGAAGCCAGGGATCCTGAACGTGTCAGATCTGCAAGAAAAACGATTGGTTCAAACGCAGGCCTTTTTGTTGATGCCAATGGCGCGTATACGGCCAGGAAAGCGATTGAAATGGCCGGATATTTTAACGAGGAAGCGGTGAGTTGGTTTGAAGAACCCGTTATAGCAAGTGATTTCGGTGGTATGCTCTTCGTAAAAATGCATGTGCCCGTGAAATGCAGGATCGCTTCCGGCGAATACGGATACGAATTATCATACTTCAAAAAAATGATCGGCATGGGGTCAGTGGACGTTGTTCAGGCGGATGCCACGCGTTGTGGTGGCATTTCAAACTTCTTAAAGGCGGGGTTTATCAGTGAGGCATACAATCTTCCTTTTTCCTCACATTGCGCGCCGTCCGTTCATTTGCATGCTGCCCTGCACCTTCCTGCTTTTGAAATTGCAGAATATTTTCATGATCACGCGAGGATTGAAAATATGTTATTCGATGGAGTCATTCATCCCGTGGATGGATTTCTAAAACCTGATTTATCCAGATCCGGTCTTGGAATCGAATTCAGATTTTCCGACGCAACTCGTTATAAAATTTAAATAAGATGTCGACGATATTTGAAAAAACCGACAGCCAGACTTTTCAAAAGGAAAAAAAAGAAAACCGTGTTGCGGTAAAAAGCCACCCGGCAAATGGTCACGATACACGATTTGCAACAGAGAATTCTAAAAATGTTGATACATACAGTTTAGAAAAAGAACTCAAAATGGCTGTTCAGGGAGAAGTCCGGTTTGATGATGGCACCAGAGCACTTTATTCGACAGATGGTTCCAATTACAGACAAATACCGATCGGTATTGTTCTCCCGAAATCAGCGCATGATATTATAAAGACGATTTCCCTGGCAAGGAAATATGGGGCACCTATACTGTCCAGAGGTGGTGGAACCAGTCTGGCCGGCCAATGCTGTAATGTGGCCGTCATTATGGATATGTCGAAATACTACAACCAGATCATTCATATTGACAAGGAAAATAAAAATGTAACCGTTCAGCCAGGCATCGTGCTGGATGAAATGAGAGGCAATACACTAAAACAATATGGACTTACTTTTGGCCCCGATCCGGCTACGCACAGCCATTGCACGCTGGGTGGTATGTTGGGTAACAATTCCTGCGGCATACATTCTGTCATGGCACAGTTCGAAGGTCCCGG
>DASXKM010000634.1:0-12871 GCA_036496825.1 Puia sp.
ATTGATGGTGAGTATCCTGCATTTCAGATCAACTATACCCGGGTGGTTCTGGGTATCGGCGATCTGCTGAACGTAGATAACCTGACATCACATTCTGAATCAGCGGGAAGATTCACGATCAGCTGGCGGGATAACAGCAACGAGGGAAGCGCCAGGGCCACGGATCAGTTATTCCTTGCTCTTTATTGCGTGGAACTGAAGCAATGGGGTGCCAAACATGCTGGTTCGCAACGAAATTCCTGCAACTTTACATTTGAAGTACCTTCATTCAGCGGCAAATCAGTAGAAGCCTATATCGGGTTTTTATCTGCTGATGCGAGGTTTGTAACAACCAGCCTGCACGCTGGTTCAGGATACATTCTGTAACAAACTATCTGATTTGACCCTCACGGGTAGCCTGGGCCGTTATACGGCCCTTTTATTTTATATATACCCGTATTATCCAAAGAACCCCACAATAAAATCTGTTATTCAGAGTTTCAAAAAAGAGGTGGATAAAAAAGGGCATCAAAATGCCCTCCTTTGATTTCCCTTGGCTATTTTAGCGGCATGAAGCTAAATAGCATGTATAGCCCAGAGAATCAGATATGTAATAAATACATAAACACAACCATATGAAAAACCAACTGCACAAATCCCTGCTCCAGGGGGTGAAAGACCTTCATATCAAAATTCTCCAGTCCAACAATCTTCCTGAAATCGGAAACTACCTTCAGGAAATTCTGGATAAAGTAATACCGGTGCCTGCGGCTTCCAACAAAAAATTAATGACTCCTGATATGAAAGGATTGAGTAAGTCCCGGATTATCAATATTATGAAAAGTGATATTCAGGCTATTCTGGATGGAACGTACAACCGCGCTGAAATAGCAAAATACAAGGCATCACTCAGTATCGCCTGGTTGAAAAGACTGTTCACCGAACCAACTGCTCAATAAAGCATTTCATTTCCTCCGATCATTCTGTTTATTTAAGTCCTGCAGGACCCGGATTCGCTGCTATGCTCAATATGCATCGAACAGGCGTTTGCTAAACAAGCAAATGAATTTGCATTATCAATTATCCATTATCTCCTATATTGCTATATGAGTCAAAAAGGATTTATCCAGATACTGGGTGCGGCAGGAACTGTCACCGGATCAAAATATTTAATAGGAGCCAATGGAAAAAAATTTCTGGTTGATTGTGGTTTGTTCCAGGGTCTGAAAGAATTGCGCCTGTTGAATTGGGTTCCACTGCCGGTGGATGCAGCCACCATCGACTTTATGTTACTTACTCATGGACACCTGGATCATGTTGGCTATCTGCCCAGACTGGTACAGGCTGGTTTTAAAGGGAAAATATTTGGAACTGCTCCCAGCATTTCCATTGCAGAGATTGTGCTGAAAGATACCGGCAAGATTCAGGAAGAAGAAGCCGCGCAGGCAAACCGGTTCAATTACACAAAACACGCGCCGGCCAAACCATTGTACGATCTGAAAGATGTAGCTGCCACCATTCCGCTTTTCAATGAAATCAAGACAGATGAATGGATCGACTTTGGGAACGATATCAAAGTATGTTATCATACGAATGGTCATATTATCGGTTCAGCCTTTATCGAAATTCATATCGGTGAAAAAAAACTTGTCTTCAGTGGCGATGTCGGACAAAGTCCTGATATTTTACTGAACCCGCCGAACCGGCCAAAGGAAGCCGATATACTTTTTGTTGAAAGTACATATGGCGACAGGCTCCATCCGCATGAAAATGTTTTGGACCGGTTGAGAGAAACAATTCTTCAGACTGTGTCAAAAGGAGGTACTTTAATTATTCCCAGTTTTGCTGTAGAAAGAGCACAGACTCTGATGTACCTGATCTGGCAATTAAAAAAATCAGGCGGTTTACCGGACATTCCGCTGATCATGGACAGTCCGATGGGTTCCAGTGTGCTCGATACTTTCCAAAAATTCCACGACTGGCTGAAACTTCCATTTGAAGATTTTACAGAGATGGTAAAGATCTTCCATGTCGTCAGCGAGTTTAAAGAAACACAGGCGTTCATAAAAAATCATGCTCCGAAGATTGTTATTGCCGGAAGCGGGATGGTTACCGGAGGACGCGTATTGAATTATCTGCAGGAATATATCGGCATTCCTCAAACAACTTTACTCATGGTTGGTTACCAGGCAGAGGGCACCCGGGGCAGACAGTTACAGGATGGAATTCATGAGGTAAAAATTTATGGCAAATATTATAGTGTTAAAGCCCGGATTGAAACGATCAAGGGATTGTCAGCCCACGCCGATCAAAACGGCCTTATTCAATGGCTCAGTGAAATAAAAAATAAGCCTGAAAGAGTCATGATCGTTCATGGCGAAAAACAGGTCGCAGACGTTTTCCGTGTAAAATTAAAAGATGTATACGGGTGGGAGGGCACAGTTCCCCACTTAAACGATATTATCGAATGGTAAACGCAAGTCTGAAATTATAATAGGTGGTAATTCCTGTGTTTACCGAAATGAGGGTTTGGAAACGAAAACCTGCATCTATGATACCCAACTGATATCCCGCGCCCATGGTATTGCAGAGTCCCACATAAGTATCATGATGGTCGTCAATCGAATTGTTATAAGGATCGGTAAAACTGTAACGATAAAATTCTCCGGCAAACCCAAGCTCCGCCGATAAATAAAAACCCGCCGGATAAATTCCCCTTTCCTTTGTGTAATATTTTATACCAAACTGAATCGGTAGTATTGAGAATTGTTGATGAAAAAATTCCTTGATCTCGCGTGTGGTATACTGCACATATTCGACCGAGATCAGACCGGAGACATGTTTTGACCAGGGATGTTCCATCCGGACAGAGCCCCCGATCCCCGAATTTCCCGTTTCACTATAGTTGACTGCCGGAAAGGCTAGTTCCGCGCCTAATGAAAATAAAGGTTTCTGGCTGCTGGCCAGTTTTGGAAGTAACATTATAAGGGTCAGGCTGATTCCGGTGATAAACTTTTTCATGTGGTTTATTTTGAATTCAAGCTATGAATCCGCAAAGCCTTTTTCTAATTGATAAAAACATCTTAAGGGAAGCAATCGGGCTATTTTAATAATACGGACCTCGATAAGTGAATCACGATCGAATATTTGCAAACTGTGCGGGGTGTATGAAAACTCATTAGTATAATCTGAGAAAATCAGATAGCGGGTTTGTATTATGTGCAAAAAAGGGTGAAATATCATCACCCTATTTTATTAACTTAGTAATATCTAAACCAAACTTGCCATGAAATCAATTTTACTATTGAGCTCAATGCTTATTGCCCTTACTGCAACCTCCCAAACCACCACTTTCAAAACCAACAAATGGGGTAACACCAAACAAACTCAGGACCATGACTGGGCGACTGCTTTGGATAATCCAGTCAAAGAGAATGTAACGATCGTTGAAACGCCCTCATCCTTTAAAGCAACCTTCGGACAAAAAATAAAGGTTTACAAGATCATCAATTCCAGTAAAATGGATGACGATACCAAAGTGTATAATACGCTGATGAATGCCAAACCTTACATCATCAAAGTCATGTACATCAGTTCGGACAAAACCTACGCGATCCTTTGTGAAAATGAATGGGCCGTTGCAAATGTGACTGACGCGGTAGTCGCTAAATAAAAATTATTTGCCGATTATCTTATATACTTTACCGGTATTACCCTGCGGACCGCTTTGATCCGAAGTCAGCAGATAAATTTCACCACTCTGATCCTGGCCAAAACTTTTCAGGTAAGTTCCGAGATCAGTCGGGTAGCCTGATAATGCGAGTTCACTATAAGTCCAGCTTCCACTCGCCGTCATGTCTGCGGAAAAAACTTTTCCTGACATTGCATTGTCGAGCGTGGAAAACATTCCAAAAAAATATTTACCCTGGAAGGTAGGGAGCCCGGTTCCCCTGTAAACAAAACCGCCGATCACAGCATTACCCACACCGCCTCCTTTTGGATTAGCATTATTTGTCAATTCAATAACCGGGTCTATAAATGGATTTCCGGCGGAGTCAGCAGTTGGGCAGGAGTTGCGTTCTGTCAGATCGTTGTCGGTATTAAAACAATCTGTTCCTTCTTTTACATTCCATCCATAATTGCCTCCTTTTGTGACCAGATCTATTTCTTCATAGAGAGACTGGCCTACATCGCCGGCAATGAGTTGATGCGTTCCGCCCATGTCAAATGAAAACCGGAATGGGTTTCTGAAACCAAAAGCGTAAATCTCCTGCCTCGCGGCTTTACCGACAAATGGATTATCGGGAGGAATATTATAGGGACTACCATTTACGTCTATGCGCAAAATATCTCCCATCAGGTTTGCATAAATATCCTGTCCGTTTCCTCCTGCATTGATGGTGTACCAATCCGCAACATGACCATTACCCACATCGTCTGCATTTCCACCATCTCCAATAGATATATATAAAAATCCATCCGGGCCAAATGCAAGCGTACCTCCGTTGTGATTCAAATAAGGATGGTCGTCTTCAAGGACAACTCTTTCCGAAGCGGGATCAGCCTGGTTTGCATTTGCAGCAGAAACTTTGAATTCCGAAATCCTTGTCAGATTATTCCATCCTGTTCCGGCTCCGCCTGGAACCGGCGTTCCGGTTCTTGGAGATGCTGTATAAAAGAGATAGAATTTGCCATTCGTTTTATAATCCGGATGGAAAGCCATGCCCAGTAATCCCCTTTCATCATAGGAAGTACTCAATGTTAACATCCTGCCTGAAATATCAATAAACGGGTTGGGTAGTTTTTTACCATCCGCTCCGATAATCCAAATGGTGCCGGTTTCATCAGCAACAAATAATCTTTTTGATCCATCCGGCGGTTCGGCGAGTACAAGAGGAGCGATCATGCTGTCAGCAATCAATTGCAGACCTGGAATCTTAACAGTGGTGTCTACTACTGGCGGTGGTGGCGGGGGCTGTGGTGTGGTTGTCTGCGAAGTCGAACTGTTTTTCCTGCATCCGGGTTGTATAAATAATTGAAAGCTCACCAGAAGAAGCGCCGTGATTCTCAAAAAAAACTTCATAAGATCAAGTTAATAGGTGAAGGAGCATAGAAGCTTATGAAGGGTATCTTTCAACTAATCATCGCCAGTTTACTATTTATAAGATCAAAACTTTCTTTTAAAGTAACAAAAATTTGGAATCTTTTGGGAGATTATCAACTCACTTAGGAGATCCGAATTTGATATGCAGTAATTGTGCCCTATACTTTTCCGGTGTTGCCCTGCGGGCCGATCTGATATGTGGAAATATCTCCGCTATTTAGCCAGAACTGCCAGATTATTATTTATCAGATAGTCATAGCTCTCTTTTAATGCAACAAAAACATCATCCGCTGTTTTATCCATTTCGATAACCATCCATTCTGTATTTCCGTCTGCGGCTTTCACTATTTCAGGGAAGTTTTGCGTGCCTTTTCCGACAGCTGTCATCGGATCAGGCACGTCATTTGGCAGGTTGTCATCCCATTTGGCCGGGCCGTCTTTGATATGTAATAATTGTGCACGGCTTCCAAATTTTTTTACGATGGCAGCGGGATCCTGACCGGCGACTTTTACCCAATAGGTATCGATTTCAAAAAAAATATCTTTATCCAGATTTTCGAGCAGGTATTCATATACATACCGGCCGCCTGGTTTGTTCCGGTATTCCCACCAGTGATTATGAAGACCGAATTGTAATCCGTTTGCTTTTGCAAATGCTGCCGCCTGATTGTAAATGGAAATCAGCTCCATTGTTCCATCTACACTGCTGTATCGTTTGTCTTCCGGCCATCCGTGCCATATCATTCTTTTGCAATTGTATGCGGCCGCCGTTTCCAGAAAAATCTTTTTATGATCACCTACGGGAATTTCTATGTGTGCGGAAGACACAGACAAGCCAGCATCCTTCAGATATGACGCAGCCTGCTGAACAGAAACGCCATCGGGCCAGAATGCGGTCTCCACATAATTAAATCCAATATCCCTTAGACGTTTCAAGGTTCCGGGAATATCTGTTTTGATCTGATCCCTCACGGTATATAACTGGACCGATAATTTTGCAGGCTGCCATTTGTTTTCATTGTACATGGTAAAACCTGACGAAGGTATAACGGTTCCCGCGATTCCGATACCAGACCACTGCAAAAAATTCCTTCTGGTAAGACTTTGATTATTTTTCATATGGCTGTTTTGATATTCTTCTACACTCTTTAAAGTTAGCTTTAAACTTTATATTATTATCTTTAAACTAATGCCTTATTTAAGGCGGATCGCCATAAACAGTCTGAATGAAATTCTATGGGAGACAGTTTACTTTTTAATTCGAAAGGAAAATTAGAAAACACCTATGATGCCATCGTGATCGGATCCGGAATTAGCGGGGGGTGGGCAGCCAAGGAATTGTGTGAACACGGAATTAAAACACTGGTATTGGAGCGGGGGAGAAATGTGCAGCATATAAAAGATTATCCCACGGCTACCAAACATCCCTGGCAGTTTACGCATCGGGGGCGAATTTCTCATGAACTTGAAAAGGAGAATCCCATCATCAGTAAATGTTATGCATTTGATGAAACTGCCCAGCATTTTTTTGTAAAGGATAAAGAACATCCCTATGTGCAGGAGAAACCCTTCGACTGGATACGAGGTTACCAGGTTGGTGGTAAATCGCTGATGTGGGCGCGGGAAACACAACGCTGGAGCCGGTATGAATTTGAGGCACCTGCAAGAGATGGCTTTGCGGTTGACTGGCCGATCCGTTATAACGATATAGCGCCCTGGTATTCGCACGTTGAAAATTTTGCAGGCATCAGTGGAAATAAGGACGGCATTGACAATCTGCCGGATGGCGAATTTTTACCTCCCTGGGAATTTAACTGCGCGGAAAATTCGATGCGGCAAAAAGTAAATACACACTACCCAAAGAGACGCATGTTAATGGGTCGTTGTGCCAACCTGACAAAAGCCGGCGAATTGCAAATGCAGCAGGGACGCGGACAATGTCAGGCGAGAAATCTTTGCAGCCGTGGTTGTCCTTATGGTGGATATTTCAGTTCAAATTCCTCCACATTGCCCTGGGCTGAAAAAACCGGTCATCTCACGCTTCGTCCGGATTCAGTGGTTCACTCCATTATCTATGATGAAAAAAAAGGGAAGGCGACAGGTGTGCGTGTGATCGATGCAAAATCAAAACAGGTCACCGAATATTTTGCACGCATCATTTTTGTAAATGCAGCCTGTTTAAATTCGAATCTGATTTTATTAAATTCAACTTCCTCACGTTTTCCCCAAGGCCTGGGAAATGATCGTGACATACTTGGAAGATATATAGCCTTTCAGAATTATCGCGGATCCATCTCTGCAGATATGAGTGGATTTAAAGAGGAATATTATTATGGCCGAAGACCGGTTTCTCCTCTGATGCCCAATTTCAGAAATGTTTACAGGCAGGAAGAGGATTTCCAGCGGGGATACCTTGTTTTCTGGGGTGCTTATCGTAATACGGGTAATGATTCTGCGGATATTGGCGCTGATTTGAAAAAAAAGCTCAGCGAAGCAGGAGACTGGTCGGCCTATATGTCGATGCAGGGAGAAGTGATTCCAAAAAAAACAAATCATGTGCGTCTTAGCAAAGATTTAAAAGATGACTGGGGCATTCCGCAGTTAATCACGTCAGTGGATTACGATGAGAATGATGAGAAAATGGTAAAGGACTTTTTAACTCAGGGCGCGGAAATACTTGAAATTGCCGGTTGTAAAAATATTAAGGCCAATGATAATAAACAGGCGCCTGGTCTGGATATTCACGAAATGGGCGGTGTTCGGATGGGCAGAGACCCGTCCACATCGATGCTCAATGAATGGAATCAGTTGCATAACTGCAAAAATGTTTTTGTCACTGACGGAGCGTGCATGACTTCTGTCGGAAATCAGAATCCTTCACTGACGTTTATGGCGATCACGGCCAGAGCGGCAAATCATGCGGTCGAAGAATTAAAAAGAGGCAACCTGTAAGAAGTGTGGTGAGTGTGGAAGGGTAGAAAATGTAGAAATTCAAAATTGAATTTACAAATGACAATTTGATAATATGAATTGATCATGTTTCTTCAATGATGGCATCTGTCATCGGGCATCCCGGGAGAAGAAGGAAAATAAGACTTGCTTTCCCCCTGTCGGCAGAGAATCCTTTTCGTTAAACCATTTGAACATCAGATACATTTCCGTGTTCTTCATTCATCTGGCAACAAAGAGTGGAAGTATTTGAATTTTATATTGGTTCCTGGTGTATGCTACATGGTGTCAGCTATCTGATCATTGCTGAGTTCATCACCGGCAAGTTCAATAACGAGACCCACCAGCAGGATTTCCCCTGGTGATCCGGCCGGTTAAAAGAAGGCTTTGACCGGCAATAAAAGCCGTATCGCCTATCTCACCTTGTTGCCGGATGCCGAGTCATTTATTTTTATTCAGAATTTAAAATATAAATCCTGTTCGTTCGTCTCAACAGGCTGGAGGCTGGAGGCTGGAGGCTGGAGACCGGAGACTGGTTTTGGATGCGTAGTATTAATAAAATAAAAAAAGTTCCATCCTTATTTCATAAATAAGCGAACATTCACTTATTTTACGGGATCATACGAAACGCCCATGCGCACAAGGAACGCTGAAAAAGAAGATATGGTGAAACGGGAAGCCATTGAAATGCTTGTCAGGGACGGGTTTCAGGGGTTTAGCATGAATAAGCTCGCCCAGGCCTGTGGTATTTCGGTAGCCACCCTGTACATCTACTACCGGGATAAGGACGACCTGATACAAAAAATCGGGGCTGAGATTGGTAAACAGTTTATGGCAAAAACCCTTCAGGGATTCGACCCTGAAATGAATTTTGCCGAAGGCCTGAAAAAACAATGGGAAAACAGGGCTGCCTTTGCAATAAAATTTCCGAAAGAAGTGGCATGTTATGAAATCATCCGCCGTTCCAGACATGGTGATGATATCGTGGAAGAAAGCCTCAAAGGATTTAAGGCAACGATGGGAAATTTTACGCATCAAGCAATAAAGAATAAGGAATTGATTTCTGTATCTGTGGAAGTTTTCTGGAGCATGGCATATGGCCCGCTGTATACTTTGTTACGTTTTCATGAAGAAGGCAAAAGCATTGGCGGACGACCCTTTAAGTTTTCCAGGAAAATCATGGATGAGACTTTTCAGCTGGTTCTGAAATCACTGACACCGTAAATTATATTACATATTAAATGATTTATCATGACGATCGATATATCAAATATTTTCATTTTCAAAACAAATATTCAAACGGAATTTGATATGCTGCGGATAAAGAATGTATTGGATGCATCCCCAAAAGTATTGAAATGGAATGTCGATATGGAGGATGTTGACCTATGTTGGTTTTGAATGTACCGAGTTAGAATAAATACCTATCATGAAACAGAAAAAACAGGCGAGCATACCTTTTACCGGTTACCAGAAGTTCACCATTTTCATCCTCGCTATCACCATGTTTACAGTTGTGCTTGATTTTATGGTAATGTCACCGCTGGGGGATATACTCATGAAATCGCTTAACATAAAGCCAGCGCACTTCGGATTGGCAGTTTCTGCTTATGCATTCAGCGCGGGTATTTCCGGTCTTTTAACAGCGGGCTTTGCGGACAGGTTTGACCGTAAGAAGTTGCTTCTTTTCTTTTACACCGGATTTATAGCCGGGACTTTACTCTGCGGTGTTGCAAACACCTATCCATTGCTGGTGGGCGCACGCATCATTACAGGTTTATTCGGAGGAGTAATTGGTTCGATATCGATGGCCATTGTGGCTGATCTTTTTGACCTGCAACACCGCGGCCGGGTTATGGGCTTTATGCAGATGGGATTCGGAGCCAGCCAGGTATTGGGTATACCGATCGGATTATATCTGGCAAATCTATGGGGATGGCATGCACCGTTTCTGTGGGTGGGAACGATGGCGATTATCATCGCTATTCTGATTGCTTTAAAATTAAAACCGCTGACCGGGCATCTGGGTATGCAGCTTGACAAATCTGCGCTCAACCACCTGTTGCATACGCTGGCAAAAAAGGATTACCGGATTGGCTTTTCAGCAACCGCACTTTTATCGATTGGAGGATTTATGATGATGCCGTTCGGAAGCGCATTCGCGATTAATAATTTACATGTCACCCAGGACCAGTTACCATTATTGTTTATGGTTGCGGGGCTCAGTACGCTCATCATCATGCCAATGGTCGGAAAACTGAGTGATAAGGTAGACAAATTTAAAATCTTCGTCGCAGCATCTGTATGGATGGCTGTTGTTGTGGTGATATATACCAATCTCGCTGTCACGCCTCTCTGGCTGGTTATGATTTTTAATGTGCTGATGATGTGTGGTATCATGAGCCGGATGGTTCCTTCCAGCGCCCTGATTACGGCAGTTCCTGTATTGCAGGACAGGGGTGCGTTCATGAGTATAAATTCCTCGCTGCAACAGATCGCCGGTGGTGTTGCGGCCGCATTTGCCGGAATGATCGTCGTTCAAAAAGATAAATTCAGTCCGCTCGAGCATTATAATACCCTGGGTTATATCATTGTCGGAATCAGCGTCGTGAGTGCGTTCCTGCTATATCGCGTAAGTGTGTTGATAAAAACCAGGGCAAAACAAACAAGAATACAGAAAGAAGCGCAGGTGATTATGGAGAAAGAGGAATTTCTGATTGAATAATAAAAAGAAATAAATTTAAAGCAGTCACTTGATCTGTATCGAAAGGGGACTATTAAAACAAAAAAATAAGATTTTCATTTCTCGTGTGGAAAAAGCAGAAAGAACTAAAATCTATAACCAATATGAATGGCATACCGAAACCCAAGACTCCAGAAATTGGATATACCACTTGAACTGATACCCTCGCCCTTCGTGATGTCATTCAGAACCGGGAATTTTTGTTTTAAAGCCGCAATAATCTCCTGAAGTTTTTCATTTTGATCTCCCGACGTATTTCCATCAAGTTTGATATTAAAATAATAACTGGACAAAGCCGGTCCGAGTATCACGCAATCAATCACCAGTCTCTTTTTTATAACAAACTGATAGCCCATTTCACCGCCTATATTTAAAAAACTGATAGATGTATTCAGTGTCAGAAAATTGGCGTTCGATGTGTCCCGACCGGTTCTTTCATTGTTAAAGTGATAAAAACTCACAAAGGGGGCCAGGTAAACGCCATGTGGCGCATCATATTTGTTTTCCCGGGCCAGGTAAAAACGGTATTCAGAACCTATGCTGAAACCGCTTTTCTTCTTATCACTGTCGAATGCTAAACTACTATTTGAAATCACTGAGGGCATGGGAAATTCTATTATGCCCCCATATAGCGTGATACTCCTTTTTTTTGATAGTATTCTTTCATAATTTATCTGTACTCCGGAATACAGGATCCAGCTGGTCAGGTTTAACTTTAAAGTGTTTTTATAAAGTCTTTCATGATTTACTGCAACGGAATCTTTAACCTGTGCATTTGTTTTATAAGAAATCAGACAAATAACAAGTAATGCAAAAGCGGATTTAATAAATACAGATTGTATTCGGAATTTGTTTTTTTTGTAAGCCAGCATAAATCATTTGTTTTTTTAATAGATGACTGGTTATCTGCCAAGTCTGTTCCAGGTTGAAATTACTTCTATTAACCGTAAAACAGGAATTTGAACGTGCGTTTAACCGATAAACGATTCATTACTGATTAATTGGATGTAATTTCATTGCAGTCCCTGCGATGAGTGAAATTTCGGCACGGTTCAACATTATGACTAATAAATCTTAACAAACAACAATGAAAAAAACTTTTATTTTTTGTAGCCTGCTATTGACCATGATTCAGGCTGCATCGGCGCAATCTGGTAAAACCAATCTTAGCCTTCAGGTTTCCGCGGCTGCTGCAGCGAACCGTGCGCAGCTGGCCAGTTACGTATGGACGAGAACGGTTCAGGTATTTGTAGGTGGTGCTTTGAAGAATACAATCGTCAGTTCGATGTCAATTGGGTCCGATGGCAAAATGGTTACTACGGCCGTATCCTCTACGCCAACAGACCCTCCGCCAAGCAGGGGGATACGTGGTGATATTGCCAGAAAAAAGATGGCCGAAATGAAAACCTATATTGAACAGGCGATGACTACGAGTGCAGGTTATATATATATGTCAAAGGGAAAAATGGTTGACTATTTTGACGCGGCGGGTATTTCGCAATCCGGCAATACGATCACCGTCGTAGGATCCAATGTAAACCAGCCAAACGATCAACTGACGATGAAAGTGGCCACGGGATCCCTTGCTTATATCAGTCAGAATTTTACGTCAACCGTAACAGGTGGAGATGCCATTTCAGGTGTATGTAACTATAAGACTTTCAGTAACGGACTGACCGCATTTAATACGGGTGAACTGGACCTGCCTGCCAAGAATATGAAACTGATGGTTTCAAATACCGGATACGCGAAAAAATTACAATAAAGTTGAATGAAGGCTTAACGCTTAAAGGCTAAGGCCTTCAGCTGAATGCCTGATACTTAACGCGAAATGCTGATTACCTGAATTTACAAAGGTCCTGAAAAATCAGGGCCTTTTGTTTGCCGCTTCGAGTTGCTGTTTATATCGTTTCGACCTGAAGTAAAAATCCATCTGCAGGCCGATTGCCTGTACCGGTTCAACGCTGGGGCTATTTTGAAACTGATACAGATAATAAATTTCGAAATCCATATTTTTTATGACTTTGATATCAGATCCAGCTGTTAACCGAAATCTGTTTTGTGTATTATCGTTTAAATAAAAGAAATACTCGCTC
>DASXKM010000635.1:0-9109 GCA_036496825.1 Puia sp.
GAGAATCAATCGCTGCAGGCAAGTCATTATGGATGCAGCATTGCTCATCCTGCCATGGGAAAACAGGATTGGGAGACGGGTCAAAGGCCGCGCAGCTGAAAACACAACCCGAAGATCTGTCAACGGCTGCCATGCAGGCCCAGTCGGATGGTTCCCTTTTTTATAAGGTAGCTGAAGGAAGATCCGACATGCCCAGTTTCAAGAAAAAAATTCCTGAAGCAGAAGATATCTGGGACCTGGTTATATATATGCGCACATTGAAGAAATAATCTGCAGGCGGGCGATCAAAATAAAATCATGAAAGAAACTGACCATATCAAACCGGGAACTGAAACCAGGAGAAAATTACTGGCCGGCATCGGTGTATTATCTGCATTCTCATTGTGGAAGGCCACGGGATTTTTCTTTAAAAAGAAACAGGTAATCGCCTGCGCTCCGCCCGAAGAAAAAAAGACAATGAAACTGCTGGGACAGGATGGAAGGCTGGTTGAAGTGGATGTTTCGAAAATCAAAACACGACAAGGAAAAATTTCTGATCAGGAATTACAGGACTGGATAAAAAAATAATTAAACCCCAATTCATTTCCCATGAGTACAAGCGATACTTCCAGACGGGATTTTCTGGCCGCGGGTTTACTCGCCGGCGCGGCGCTGACGGGATGTTCAGGAAATGAAAATCCATTTGATAAAGCGCAGAAGAGTGGTATGATAACCCCTACCGGGAAAACGGTCAAATTACTATCTGTGGATGGTGAAGTCGTCGAAATGGACGAGGCCTTTTTGCGACCTGTTTCTGACCTGCCACCGGTATCCAATGCCGAAGCGCGTGTCGGGATTCCGGGAAAGAAATTTGTCATGGTCATTGATCTCTCCAGATGCAAAAGTGTGAAAGCCTGTCAGGCCTCCTGTAATCATGCACATGAACTGAACCCGGGCGAAAACTGGATAAAAGTGAACGTTATGCAGGATGCTGAATATACAGCACCCTACTGGCAACCAACTACCTGTATGCATTGCGATGAACCACCATGCGTGAAAGTTTGTCCGGTAGATGCTACGTTCAAACGGGAAGACGGACTTGTTTTGATTGACAGTGACCGCTGCATCGGTTGCCGCTTTTGTATGGCAGCCTGTCCATACACTACCCGTGTTTTTAACTGGGAAGCTCCGCAGATACCCAAAGAGATGGCCGCGAAACCATACTCCTGCGAGACCAGTACACCGCAAAAGATCGGCACCGTGAGTAAATGTGATTTCTGTGCCGACATGACGAGGAAGGGCGAACTGCCTCATTGTGTTTCTGCCTGTCCCAATGGCGTTTTCTTTTTCGGAGATATGATCGAAGACACCGTTTCGAATGGAGCAGAGACTTTCCGGTTCAGCGAATTGATAAAGGACAAAGCGGGTTACCGGTTGATGGAGGATCTGGGAACTAAACCCAGTGTTTATTATCTCCCTCCGGTAAACAGAAACTTCCCTTTTGAAGATAAAGAGGATTCGCTGGGAGAGAAAAAAGATAAAATAAAATCATAGGCCGTGGAAATAATTACAAGACAAAAAATAATTGATGACCTGGCTCCAAAAAAGTTTGGCTGGAGAGGAAGGGTCTGGGTGATCGTTTTGCTCATTTTTTGCTTCATCGGATTGGTAGCTTATCTGCTTCAGTTATCAAAGGGACTGGTCGTTACGTCGATGCGTGACTATGCTTCCTGGGGAATATATATTTCGAACTTTGTGTTCTTTGTCGCGATCAGTCTGGTGGGTTCATTAATTACAGCCGTTCTCCGGCTCACCAATGTGCACTGGAGCACACCGCTTACGAGGATTGCTGAAATCATCGCTGTATCCGCCATCACTTTTGCTTCGATCATTATCGTGGTGGACATGGGAAGGCCCGAAAGGTTTTATAATTTGTTTACACACGGACGGCTGCAGTCTCCGATCATATGGGATGTGGTGGTGATTACCACGTATTTTTTTATCAGTATTCTGCTTTTATATCTTCCCCTGCTGGCGGACTTTAATATCCTGTTGCAGATAAAAAAAAGAACCGGAAGCCGCCTGAATAAACTTTATTCCTTTTTTGGATCATTCTGGAAAAACAAACCTGAACAGATCAAAATCAACAACCGGTCCATACAGATATTGTCGATTACCATTATACCGGTTGCTTTTGCCATTCACACCGTTACCTCCTGGCTTTTTGCAACTACCTACCGGCCGGGCTGGGACAGTACCAACTTTGGTGCGTATTTTATCGCGGGCGCGTTTTTAGTGGGATCCGGTGCCGTTCTCGTCGCCATGTATATTTTCAGGAAAGCTTATAAACTGGATAAATATATTACGAATGACCATTTTGACCGGATGGGCAAAATCGTTGTGATGCTGGCTCTCGTATATCTTTATTTCAACGTGAATGAATTCCTGGCTCCGGCCTTTAAAATGAAGAAAACGGAAGAGGGATATCTGCACGGATTATTCACCGGTGTTTACTCAAGAATTTTCTGGTTCGCCCTTTCGACGGCCATTTTTATACCCATCCTCATTTTAGTAAATAAAAAAGGCAGAAAACCCTTACCGGCATTTGTTGCAGGGTGTCTGGTGGTGATCGGCTCCTGGTTTAAAAGATATCTGATTGTGACACCTACCCTGCTAAATCCTCTTTTGCCCATGCGCGATGTTCCGGACTCCTACCGTCATTATTTTCCGAGCTGGCAGGAATGGGCGATTGCCATGGGTTCACTGGCAGGCATGATGCTGATCATAACGATTTTTGCCAGACTGCTGCCCATCATACCAATTCAGGAAACAATCGATGAAATGGAAGAACATGAGAAAGATTAAATATATCATATTGATAACCGGCATGCTTGCCTTTTTTAATGAAGCCTGCCTGTCGCAGGCCGCAAAAAATAATCTGATCCTGGGACTTGGCTATTTTAACAGTAATAATCAGGTGCAATATCTGAAGGCCAGTACAAAATCAAAAATAAACGGGAAGTTCAGGCCGGTCGGCGATATTCCTGTTCGTTATTACATCAGTTCTGAAGACCCCGCAAACTTATTGGGAAAAGCAGTTACGAATGACAAGGGAATCGCCCATCTTTTTATTCCACCGTCTGCGGCAGCAGCCTGGAAGAAATCAGCGAAACAAAGTTTCCTCGTTGTTTCTGATTCTACGAAAGAATATGACGGGGTTCATTCGAATTTCGATCTCACCAAATCCAGGATTCAGATAGATACCCTGCCGGATAGACAAATTCAGGCGACCTTCTCAGAGTTCAGAGATTCCGTCTGGGTAGCTGTGAAGGGAGTAGATATGAAAGTAACGGTGAAAAGACTCGGAGGTGATTTGAATGTGAATGAAACACCCACCTATACCACGGACTCACTGGGACTCATTCATGCCGATTTTAAACTGGATAAATTACCCGGTGATTCTGCGGGCAACCTCACTATTATCGCTGAAGTGGATGACAATGATGTTTATGGAAATCTGACAACTGAAAAATCAGTCCCCTGGGGCGAGCCGACCCAATATGTTTCATCGTATAATCAAAGATCATTATTTGCCAGAAGGGGATGGTCACCACTATGGCTGGAATGGATGGCCTATTCAATCATCGCAGTTGTATGGGGTGTCATGATTTATCTGTTTTTTCAGATCAGAAAACTGAAGAAACTGGCATAAGGAACTTTACGAATGACTACTATTCTTTTATTTTTCGCACCAGGCTTTCAGTTCGCGCATAATGTTTTTCAGCCTGTCGGCGAATATGGCGGCCGTTTCATCCGGCACAGGAGTTTCTGAGGCATTGATAAACCGCCAGCCCAGGATGCAGTTTTTGTCACCTGTTTTTTTGCATAAAAATTCCAGATTCATTTGCAGATTCATCTCCGGAATTTCACAGCTTTCAGCATACATAATTCCTTCATCCGAGAAAGTCATGCTCAGGGGCGATACGGTTACCCGGCACCGATCAAATATCAGCCGGTGAATACTTCCAATATATGCATTGGGCGAATCCTGTTCTACCCTCAGAAGACCGGATATCCAATGGACGCGGTCGGCGACTTCCCATATCGTCATATATACATCACGGAAATTTGCCTGAATGGATAACGAATCACTGATGGTGTCATGATAATTATAATTCTGCAGTTCAGGAGGCTCCGGTATTTTTTTCTTCACCTGGTTCAACAGTGCAAAATGATAATCCACTGTACCGATCGATGCATATTCTTCCGATGAACGAACCCACTCCATCTCAACCGGATCTGAGGAATCCGTTAGTGTTTGCAAAAGTTTTTCTGTTACCAGCAGATATTCATGATTATCGATACTGTTCTTCAACAAGCGGTGAGCAACGATCATGGCGGGACCTGCCTGTTTTACAAATCTTCCCACGGTGATCTCTGCGACCGGCCCGTGATGTGCAACAAATTTCAGAGTCAGGTTGATAATTCCCTGGCAGGCGCCGCAGGGGCAGATATTATGCTGCTGCATAAACTTCCGCTGGAAATGAAAAGCATTAAAGATCCGGAGACAGGTGCTCTCCAGTTCTTCCTGCGATGGTGCGGGCCCTTTTTTAATGAGCAGGACGGCGTCACCTTCAATCTCTGATACATCGTATTCCCCGCCGACTTCTTTTACAATCGTATCAATCAGCAAATTGATAACATGCGCACCATGTTCGAGTTCGGTGGTTGTAATAAATTCGGTAAATCCGCTGATATCCGGAATCAGTATCGTTGCTAAAGTTTCGGCCAATCTAAAATTTGTGAACGTGAAGTTAGTAAAGATTGCGCTCAACGACCCGCTGCCCAGAGAATCGCATTGCCAAACATTTTTTTGAATTCCGCCGAGTGAAAGATATTGGCGTGATGACCCATCTGGAAATAAATATTGCGTGCCTTTATTTTTTCATTTGACCAGATCACCGGATGGTCTCCCATTTTGATGTCGGAAGGCGGCTGATAACTGGATTCATCCACATGGGCGATGACATGTACGCGGGGACGCGGATCTTTGTCGTACGTGTACCATTCATCGTCGGGTATGGAAAAAGTTTCCGGAACTCCCTTCATCACCGGATGATTTTTATCTTCACTACGTACGGTCGCCGTCGCGCGGGCGGCGATATAATTCTTCCATCGGATCCCACCCATAAATTCGGAAAACCAGTCCCACATGGAATAACCGTCAAATTCTCCCAAAAGCGACGCATGATGAAGGCCAACCCATCCGCCCCTTCCTTCTTCCATATATTTTTTAAATGCTGCTTTGGCGCGGTCGGTCCACATATAGGGCGGATAATTCAGCTGAAGAAATACCTGATAATGCGAAAGCCATTCATCATTTATTGAATCCGTATTATTTATAATGTCGTATTGGAAATTTTGCTCCTTCGAGAAATCTTTCAGCCAGTCCAGCGCGGCCACTACAAATCCTTCATGTATCCCCCCGCGTTCAGCAAGAACCAATACATGAAAAACAGGATCCTGTTTTTGCACATAGCAGAAACCCGAAATGGAAATCATCAGCAAGAGAGTTGTGATGAAACATACAGGAACAAATCTCCGCATGACTTTTTAAGTTGTTAGTTGTTAGCTGTTAGTTATTAGATGTTATTTGTTAACGAAAATTTCGTCAACTTACAACTTACAACTAACAACTAACAACTATTTAAACCTTTTTCAGCAGTTTTGAGCGAACCGCATACCTCTTATCTTTCCCGTAAACGAAAAAGCAGGTTCCGTTTTTTATTGCTTCAATCACGGAGCGATGTATATCAGAAGGAATGGCCGGGCAACCTTCGCTTCTGCCCAGGCGACCATAAGTTTTAGAAATTTCATCATTTACATAGTCGGCCGGATGTATGACGATTCCGCGACTGTATGCATTATTATTGAAACCATTTTCCATACCCAGCAGGCGGAGTGAATATCCATTCTGGCCAAAATAAGTTTCGCCGGTAAGATAAAAACCCAGGCTGCTTTCAAGACTGCGTGAGCGATTGGAAAATCTCGTTGCATAGATCTGTCCGGAATTTCTCCCGTGCGCAACCAGTGTATTGAACAGCAGTTTTCCATTCTCCATATCCAGAACGAATAATCGTTTCTTATAAGAAGGGAGACTGAAGTCCACAATGGAAAGGATCGTGTTATTTAATACGGTTCCTGATTTTCTCAGATTTTCAAAACCGGTAATCGCTTCTCTAAAAGCTTCCCTTGATAATCCCAGACTGTCGAGCGACAACATATTATACATACCCGACATGGTTGAGGCCAGGGAGGATTTGATGTTTACCAGAGAGGAAGACGCAACATTTGAAAGAGTGGTGTTTTTTTTATTGACGCGTGCTGCCGATGAAAATGTGGCGGGTAAGATAAAGTTGACGGAGATCAACAGAAAACATTTTGCTATTAAAGGGATTCTTTTCGTCAGACGCATATACACAACGGATTCGGCGGCAAAGATAAGCCGAAAGCCTGGAGACGAAAGCTTAAAGTTTTATAAAAAAATCCCTGAATCGTGGATCGTGGATCGCGAATCGTGGATCGATATACGATACACGATAAACGATACACGAATTAAATGTGTCTGGGGAATAATATGGCCAGCGTAACCAGAAACAAATATGGTATAGCGAGGGCAAAAATGGAAATGAAGAGATCTCTTCTTTTCTTTGGATTACGATCCCATTTCTCTTCATACTTTCCATAGATTTCGCGGTCGCGTTCGTTCACAATAAAAATCTGGTTGAGGATCAATACGGTCAACAGATAAACAGCGGATGCGAAGATGGCCGCTACCGGTTTTGACGCAAACCAGCAATGCCTGAACATGCGCAGCCAGACGGCCTCCAGGAATAAAACCCACCCTCCCGTAAAGAGAGAAAACAAATACATGGCCTGTATGCGTGCGTGGAAATCCCGGGCATGATAGCTTCGCCGGTAAAAATGGTTATAGATATTGAAATACAAATAATCTATGGGTTTCATAGGGTTGGTTGTTTCGGGTAAAAAACGGATCGGATTATCGGGTTATCGGAACGGGCTATCAGATCGTTTTCAAAACGAATCGAACAGCCGGTTATCGGAACGGATACCTTTCATTAACGCATTTTATCCTTAAACTCATACAGTCATTCGTCGAAAAGTTTAAAAAGAATTGGATGTTCCGGACCCTATCTGACTGATTTCAAGGAATATGCGTTTATTTTACGGCATAATTAAAATACCATAAATTTATGGCTATGCGCAAAGTGACCCCCCTTCCTTCTTTGCTTGTCATAGCAATCATCTCATTTTATTTGTCCTCCTGTAATTCAGCTGTAGTCGATGTTCCATTCCCAATTTCGGACAGTGGTTATCCGCAACCGGTAACGCAGCCATTGGTGCTAAGTGCTCCAAAAAAACTGGAATGGGTTACCGTCAAGACCGGCAAGATTATTCCAACTGTCAGAAAATTTGATCTGAAAAGTCTGCCGTCGACTCCTTATGATCCATCCGGTTTCCTGCCATTTAAAAAAGCGCCGGAAGTTTCTAATATTGACTTTAACAGCTTACCTGATTCCGCCTTCGATCTGGAAAAGATCCCCTCGAATTCCCTGGAAATAAAAAAATATGTGCTGGCTCCTCCTGTGGTTACGAAAGCAGGACTGATCTCGCCAAAGAATAATGCGACGATGGGTGTTTCCGACTGGGGTGTTGCCATGGGTTTGCAGGGCCAAAATATGTTCTGCCTGCTGAAGGATAAAAACGGAATGATCTGGATCGGAACGAATCGCGGCATTTATCGTTTTGATGGAGAATATGTTCAGAGTTATCCCGTCGGTCCGGCAGTAACGATGATCGAAGACCGGGAAGGCAGGATATGGTATGGCAGTGAAAATGGCATTGGTTATCTGGATGCCCGTCGCGGTTTAACAGGTTTTTCCACTGCTTTCGTGGTTCCTTTTCCAAGGGTTCCGAAAATTACAATTGACGATAAGGGCAGACTATGGATACCCCAAGCTTTGAATGGTACTTACGGATGTCTTGAAGTAGTGGATCCGGCAACCGAAACTTTTAAGAATCTGAACAGATCTGTAGGACTGTCCGGGTCATGGGTCTGGGGTGTTTGCCAGGCTGACAAAAATAATATCTGGCTGGCGACGAATGATGGATTTGATATTATCAATTCAGAAAAAGGAAAAATTTCCTTTATCAAAAAATCAATGGGACTCGCCAACGATACTACGCGGTCAGTGGTAAGTGATGGAAATGGACATATCTGGGTTGCTTATAAAAACGGACAGATCGACATGTTCGATCCTGCAAAAAGCACATTTAAAAAATATGTCGACCTGCGTAGTGCGGAAAGGGACAATGTATTTTTCTATCGCTTCCTTTTTGGTAAAGATGGAATCATCTGGATTGCAACCAATCATGGATTACTGATGCTTGATCCGGTCAATGATCTGATCAGACGCATAGGAGAAAATGATGGTTTACAGAGAGAATATATTCTGGATCTGCTGGACGATGGCAGAGGCAGGATGTTGGTGGCGACCTATCAGTCAGGACTGAACCTGATCGATCAGAATGCAAAAATGGTTTACCCGGTTGGCAAGAAAAACGTGACGACCATGTATGCGGATGAATCCGGAAAACTGTGGGTTGGAACTGGCGCCAATGGAATAATCATATTAGATCGCCAGAAAAAATTGTCGTTCCAGCTGGATAAACAGGCCGGCATAAATATTAATAATACGATACAGTCCATATCTAATGTGAATGGCCAAATCTGGATCACCAGCGACGGTGGTGTGGACAAATTGGACATCGTTCATGGTATAGCCGAGCACAGCGGCAAGAAGGAGGGACTCTTAACGGATACTACATACAATGTATTTAAAGACTCAAGGGGCAATGTTTGGGTTACGGGTCCTTCACAGGGGATTGAGCTGATTGATTCTGCCCAAAGCAGGATCAAAAGTGTTCAGTCCGGATTCGGACTCAGTGACAACACGGTTACAGCGATCAAGGAAGATGGTCAGGGACGGGTTTGGATCGCGACACAGGGCGGTGGAATTGATATCATTGATCCTGCAGACTCGACCGT
>DASXKM010000636.1:0-3554 GCA_036496825.1 Puia sp.
CTTAAAGGATAAACATTTGGAGAAAATAAAATCGTGGACCCAAATACCACAAACCATCCCGGTAATCTATCCGGATATAACTGAAAAGATCATCGATATGGTCATGCGTGAAAACATCAGTTATCAGGTCAAACCCGCCGTTTCATCAGAAAATAAAATTCAATCCGTGAAGGCATTGAAAGAAAAAACCCTCGAACGCATTTTAAAACAATCCTCAGACTAGTATGCAATTAAACCGGGCAGCTTTCGGTGAAGATTTTCATTGGGGGGTTTCAACAGCTGCCTATCAGATTGAAGGCGCTCACGATGCAGATGGGAAAGGTCCTTCCATCTGGGATGATTTCACCGGGCGCAAAAAAAAAATTTATAGCAGCCACCATGGCAATACAGCCTGTAACTTTTACAATCTCTACAGGAATGACATCAGTCTGATGAATCATATGCATATTCCCAATTACCGGTTTTCCATTGCCTGGAGCCGGATATTTCCCGAAGGCACCGGAAGAGTAAGTCAGGCAGGCGTCGACTATTATAACAGTTTGATAAATGAATGCTTGAAGAAGGGCATACAACCCTGGATTACATTATACCACTGGGATCTGCCACAGGCATTGGAACAAAAAGGCGGATGGACTAACCGGGAAATTCTAGGCTGGTTTGAAATCTATGTTACATTCTGTGTGCAGCAATTCGGTGACCGGGTGCAAAGGTGGATGATTCTGAATGAACCGATGGTTTTTACGGGCGCCGGATATTTTCTGGGTGTGCATGCTCCCGGCAAAAAAAGTTTAAATCGTTTTCTTGCAGCCGTACACCATGCCGCCTTATGCCAGGCGGCAGGCGGAAGAATTGTAAAAAGCCTGAAACAGGATGCTATCGTAGGAACAACTTTTTCATACTCGCATATCGAGCCCTGGCGGAATAATGAAACAGACCTGGCGGCAGCAAAAAAAACGGATACACTGCTTAACCGTTTATTTATTGAACCTTTATTGGGTAATGGATATCCAGTCCGCGAACTGAAAATTTTAAACCGCCTTGAAAAATTTTATAAGGATGGAGATGAGTCGAAACTGGCATTTGACATGGATTTTTTTGGCCTGCAGAATTACACACGGGAGATTGTACGTCATGCTCCCTTTATGCCATTTATAAAGGCCCGGATAATTAAGGCGGAAAAAAGAAATGTAGACTGTACTCAAATGAAATGGGAAGTGCATCCACCCGCTATTTATTATGCACTTATGCGATGGAATCATTACGACAACCTGAAAGAAATTATAGTAACGGAAAATGGTGCCGCATTTGATGATTGCTGCATCGATGGAAAGATAGAAGATTTTAAAAGAATAAATTATTTGAAGGATCATATAGCGCAGGTTCAGCGGGCCAAGAAAGCGGGCTGCCCTGTAAATGGATATTTTGTCTGGACCTTTCTGGACAATTTCGAATGGGCCGAAGGTTATTATCCAAAATTCGGACTGGTACACGTAAATTTCGAAACCCAGGAGAGAATTATAAAAGATTCAGGCAAATGGTATGCTGCTTTTCTGAATGGAAATATATCAGCGGATATCCCGTAACCCCACCATCTTATTTTTATCCTGATCCCAGATTTTCAACCGGAGACAGGCAATGACTTCTTTTATATTCAGGGAAGTACGTTTACAGGATTGAAGTTCTTTTATGTGCGCCATGACCTCAGGCAGCCGATAAAATGGAATTTTGGAATTCAGATGGTGTATGTGATGATAACCAATATTGCCGGTTAACCAGGCCATTACAGGATTCATTACCATATAACTGGATGATTCCAGGGCCGCTTTTTCGTAAGCCCACTCTTTATTATCCGAAAAAGTAACTCCCGGGAAATTATGTTGAGCGTAAAAAAGATAGGCCCCCATCGCAAATGCTATCACGAATGGAAGGAAAAACACACAAAACCAGATCTGCCATCCGGCAAAAATAAATATCAGAACGGAAATCGTTACGTGAATAATAAGAGCAATCAGGGAGTCATAATGTTTACGAGGATTGCTGACAAAGGAAGCAATACACATTCCGAATATGAACATAGAAAAATACCCCAGCGCAATCGTCAGTGGATGTCTGATGGCCAGGTATTCAAATTTCTGCCGTCCATTCATCTCTTCATACTTCTTTTTTGTGGCGATGGGATAGGATCCAATGCTTGCACTGAATAACTTAGAATTGTTATTGTGATGATGGTCGTGCGACCTTTTCCAGATACTGGTTGGAGAAAGAATATAAAATCCGAAAACAGTCATGATGAAATTGGCCAGCTTGGAATGAGTCAGAATGGAATGATGCTGATGGTCATGGTAAATAATAAACATTCTTACCATGAGAAGACCGGCAATTAAACTGAAAATTATTTTCACCGAAAAAAAGGGGACAAGTACTGTCGATGCAAGGGCAATACCAATTAACAGGATTGTTGAAAGTGCGTAGAACCAGCTTTTGCTTCTGATTTCTTTAGCAAACGGTTTGGTCGCTAATATGAGCTCTTTACCGGATAACATGGCTGTAGTTTAATTTTGACCTCTAACGTGTTTCCATCGCCGGTGTGTCCACAACCAATTCTCGGGTTGACTCCGGATATCAGATTCCAGCTTTCTGGTATGAATTTCGGTAATCGTCCCGGTTTCCTGACGCTCCGAAGGTAGTTCAATTCTCTCAGCAAACACCTTATAGTAGCCCCTTTTAACTCTTCTTATGGTAATATAAACAATCGGATAACGAATCTTTAACGCAATTTTCTCGATACCCAGAAACACAGGTGTATCCTGGTTCATAAATGACATCCAATAGGCGCGGTCCGGAAGCGGTGACTGGTCGGCAATAAACGCCGTCGCCGTTAATTCATTTCTGTTCTTCAGCATGTCCCGCAAAGTGTCTTTCATTGGAATTAAACGTGTTCCAAAACGGGTACGCATCCGGAACACCAAACCATTAAAATATTTGTTGGATAATGGATGGTAAATGACGTACAACTGATGTTTGCAACAGATACTGAATGTATTTCCACCCCATTCCCAATTTCCAAAATGCCCCATCACGATCATGAAGCTTTGATTCTCTGACGCCAGCTGTTCAAATATGGCCAGGGTCTCAGGAACAAACTCACAATGTCTGACCATATTTTCTCTGGAAATCGTGAGTGTTTTGAATGTTTCCAGAAAGAGGTCGCAGAAATAACGGTAAAAGCGACTTTCTATTTCCCGGATCTCTTTTTCCTGTTTTTCAGGAAAGGAATTCAGCAGATTTTGCCTGACGACTTTACGGCGATAGCCCAGTATCCTGTATAACAAAATATAGATCCCATAGGAGAATAAATATAAGAGTGGAAATGGTAAAATGGCAAGCAGGTAGATGAATGGAATACACAGGTAAAAGAAAACAGCAGGTAGTAGATTTTTCAATGGGAAAAAGCTAAAGGTAAAACAATGGGCAATAATATCCGAATCGGTCCAAAGGCACTTCAGCCGGCGGGATGGATTTCAGAAATCATACCCGGAAATCGCAATAATTCA
>DASXKM010000637.1:0-11092 GCA_036496825.1 Puia sp.
TCCATGAATCAGACCGCCACGGATATTGCTGGCTCCGAGGTCCAGACCAATCACTTTCTGGTCATTCATTGGGGACTATTAACTGTGTTGAATTTTTTCTTTCGCAGCCGGATCGTTTTATTTGTAATCGTCGGCTTCGCCCAGAAACCAACACTCAGGATAAAACCCATTGTCAGATAAAGAAAACACATGCCATATCGCAATCCGATATGATCGCCCAGCCACCCGACAATCAAAGGTACGATCGCACCACCGATGATTCCGGTAACCAGAATACCGGAAAAAGAACCATGGTGTTCATCCATGGAATTTAATGCAAGAGAAAAAATAATGGGATACATCACCGAGGCAAAAAAACCAACCATTGGAAAAGCAACAAGCGCAGTTTTGCCGCTTCCAAATAATCCGGCGCTTAGACTGAGAATGGCAAGTATAGAAAATATCACTAACACCTGTCGACTGTCCATTAGTTTCACCAGTAAAAGACCGAGCACACCGCCTGCAGTCATCAGCCCCCAGAAATAAGCTACCGTTTCGGCGCCTGTTTTCTGTGCGTCATAACCATGATAGGTGGACAAAAACTGGGAAATCCAGTTCGCCACACCCTGTTCGGTGCCGACATAACTGATCATTGCAATAAAAAACAAAACGACTACTCTTTTTTTGAACAGTCGGATATATATTCCGAGGGCTTCCGGTTTCTCATCTGATGTCAATTCCACTTTTGGAAAACGTGAGAATAAAATAACAGCGATCATGCCGATGCAAATGACGGCAAAGAGCCAGTACATGGATATCCAAGGTAGATCCGCCGGAACATTTTTACCCAGTAATTTATAAAAGAATCCGGCCGAATTATTTTGTTTCAGGTTGATGACAATATTTGAATATACCAGCGGACTAATAAAGGAAGCAAGACCGAAAATGAGTTGCGCCATAATGGAATAGAAAGCAAAATTCTCTTCTCCGCCCGAAGTACGCAGCAGCGGATTGATTATCACCTGCAACATCGCCATACCACAACCAATGAGAAAAAGAGATCCGAGGGCCGATAGATAATTCGGAAATAAAGCCAAAATCAGAGAACCCACGAAAGCAACCATGAATGCCGCTACCATCATCTTCTTTTCATTATATTTTTCAATAAGCATACCTGCGGGGATGGACATCACGCCGTAAGCAATAAAAAATGCAAAGGGAAGAATGGCTACGAGAGTAAGACTGAGACTGAATCCCGTGATCATATCCGGAATCAACGGACCAATGATATTCGTTAAAAAAGAGATGACAAAGAAAGTCAGCATGACGATACCGACCATGTAATTACTTCTTTTCATTCTGAATCGTTAGAGGGGTGAGTGGTTATGGCCATACAATCTTAACTTAAAAAAATAACGGCGCCAAATAAGTGGTTATACATTAAAATTTCGAGATAACAATGGTGGTTTCACCTTTTTTCGGGATGCACTGTACGCTATTTTTGTTAGTATGAGTGAAAAAAGATTCTATCCGATTTTTTTAGCCGCCGTTTCCGAGTCCCCTGTCAAAATAAAAAAAATACGGGATCAGTATGATTACGATGCGTTCTACGCGAGATTTGGAGAAAAGCCGGGCTCTTTGATTATTGAAGTAAAGACCCTGCAGGCTGTTTATCTGGAAAGAATGTCAAAGTTTGATCCTGATATCAATGAGCATTCCTTTCTGCATCTACGGGATTTCGAATAAAAATGGCAGCTCTGCAACATTTCATGATTCGGTGCATCCTTCATTTACCGCATGTTACTGAACCATGAGTGCAGTCTCAGTAATGCCGATTTCACAAATGGACAAGCAATGTTTCAAAACCGGACAGTATAAGGTTCTTCTGAAAATACAATCTGATGACTGTCAAATAAATACCGATGTGGTATTTTTTTGGCTGACAAAATCTCGTCACGATAATTCCTACACTTATAAGGCCATGATAAAATAAATCAATTACCATGTTTAAGAGTTACTTCAAAACCACCCTTCGTAATCTTTGGAAGAATAAGACTTTCAGTTTTCTGAATATTGCGGGGCTCGCTATTGGCATCGCGTCAGCAGCGTTGATTTTTCTTTGGGTAGAGGACGAAATGACTTTCAATCATGATTTTGCAAAAAGGGATTATATCTACCGTATAATGGAAAACCAGCTGGACAACGGTAAGATGAGCACATCGGGTTCGACCCCGGGTCCCATGGCAGAGGCCGTCAAAACGGACATACCCGGAATAAAAAATGCTGGCCGTCTTAGCTGGAACATGGATGAACTGATCGTATTGGCGGACAAGTCCATCAAAGAATCCGGGGCCTATGTTGATCCGTCCATTTTATCTATGCTTACGATTCAATTTATTTATGGTGACGCAGCTTCGGCTTTTAAAGAAATCCAGTCCGTCGTCATCAGTGAATCCTTGTCCCGGAAATTTTTCAGCAATGAAAGCCCGATCGGCAAAACGCTAAAGATGAATGCCAACCAGGGCTATAGTGTTGACGGTTTATATACTGTTACCGGCGTGTACAGGGATCTGCCACAAAACGCTTCTTATCATTTCCAGTGGATATCCTCCTACATCGCATTTGAAAACAAAAATGACTGGATAAAGCCTTGGACCAATAATCTCACAGAAACGCTGGTTGAATTAAGTCCATCCGCAAATCCGGAATCTATCAATAAAAAACTGGAGGGATATCTGACCGCCAAAAAAGGAACACCTTCAGCGCAGTGTCTGTTGCTTTCAATGAATGACTGGCATTTACGGGATCATTTTACGGATGGGAAACAGGATGGCGGAAATATCAAACATGTAAAACTGTTTTCTCTCATCGCAACAATCATCCTGCTGATTGCATGCGTCAATTTCATGAATCTTTCAACCGCCATCTCAGAAAAAAGAGCCAGGGAAGTAGGTGTGCGAAAGGTGATGGGAGCGGGCAGGAGCCGCCTCATTATCCAGTTTTTTGGTGAATCGGTTACAATGTCCTTTCTGGCTGTTATAATTGCGGGCCTTATTATTTATCTGTTGCTGCCAATGTACGACCTGCTGGTAAAGAAAACGCTTGAGCAGCAACTTTTCAGCATGGGGCATCTCGGCATGCTGTTGGGCATCGGACTGGTGACGGGGCTGATCGCCGGATCTTATCCTGCTTTTTATTTGTCTTCTTTTAATCCGGTCAAAGTGCTAAAGGGTACCAAACTAAAAATGGGGTTTGCTGCCATTTTCATAAGGCGTGGATTGGTGATCAGCCAGTTTGCGATCTCCATCACACTTATCATTTGTGCCACGATCATTTACCAGCAGGTACAACATATCAAACAACGGGATCTGGGTTATAGTAAGGACAATATAATTTTTATGGACCTGCAGGGGAATGTCAAAAGCCATTTCAAATCTGTGCGTGATCAGTTGATGGCAACCGGGTTTGTCGAAAATGTTGCCATGAGTCTGCATGACCCTTTGCATGTATACAGTTTTAACGGTGGTTTTTCATGGCAGGGCAAGGACCCTAACAACAAAGTATCGGTTTATTCGAATTTGGTCAGTCCCGAATTTATTTCTCTCATGCATATGAAGATTATTGAGGGGAGAGATTTTTATCAGGCGGCCGATGCCGACAGTGGTCATATTATTATCAGTGAAAGCATGGCCAGATTAATGGGAAAGGAAGGTAAAACAGGAGCCATCATTTCTATTGGTAAATTTAATTTTCAGGTAGTAGGAATTATTCATAATGTAGTATATAATGATGTATATGCATCTGGTTCTCCTTTGATTCTCGGGGCCAATGTCAAAGGTGCCACGGTGCTGACCATGCGTTTTAAACCAAACGTTGACCTGACGGATGCACTCTTAAAAACGGAAGCCATATTTAAGGCCAATAATCCGGGTTATCCGTTTGAATACAGATTTTTGGATGAAGAATTCAACCAGCTGTTTTCGACAGAAACATTGATTGGCAAACTGGCCGGTATCTTTTCTGTGTTGGCGATTTTCATTTCCTGCCTCGGCTTATTTGGCTTGGCTGCCTATACAGCCGAACATCGCCGGAAAGAGATTGGAATCCGCAAGATATTGGGCGCTTCTACCCAGGGATTGGCGGGCCTGCTGTCAAAAGAATTTGTGAAGCTGGTAGCACTCTCCTGCATACTCGCGTTTCCCATCTCATGGTGGGCCATGCATAATTGGTTGGAGGATTATCAATACCGGACTTCGATTCATTGGTGGATCTTCGCGATCGCCGGAATTGTTTCACTGGCCGTTGCACTGACAACTGTGAGCTTCCAGGCCATTAGAGTAGCGGTTGCCAATCCTGTAAAGAGTCTGAGAACGGAATAGTTGTCTGAAGCGTGCCGCGTTAGAATCCAGTGCTTTTATTCTGTCTGACAGCCATAAGCCATTAAAACTGTCTTAAATAAGAGGAAATATTTTCTCATAGGGATTCATTTTCCTAAATTTGGAAGAATTCGCCTTTTGAGTAAGGCATAATTACCTGTGAATCAAAACATTAAGTTTTGGTACGCAATATGAAACTACTACTATAATTAAAAGACGATTGGAGAGAGTTTCATCATTTAAAAAAAACATCGTGAAAAAATTAATCTTTGCCCTGTTGATTCTCGGAACATTAACACTGACTTCTTGTTACCACGATGGCTACGGCTGTAAAGGTAATAGCAGGTTAATAACCAGGGTGCGTTAAAATATTGATGTACTGGTAATTCACCAACCCTGCTTTCTTAAGCGGGGTTTTTTTGTGTTCATCGTATTGCCTGCCGATTATTTTTTGCTATTATGTAACGTACTTTTTTATAATCATTTTCTATCCCGGTAAACTATATCAGTCTTTTAAAAGTCAGCCTTTCGTTACTTCAGCACTATACTATATATAAATGTTTAAGATATGGACGGGGATTATTTATATCAGCGAAACGGCGTCTATATCCCTGGGGAGTCGGTAACAGATGCAATTTTCGAAAATCTATATCTTTCAGTAAGACAAAAAGAGCAACGTATTTTTAGTAATGCTGAACTAATGAAACTGCCTGATGTTTCTCTCAATTGTAAACATCATTACGAATGGTCTGTCAGAAAAAAATCCTGTAAAAGACTTTTAACTTATCTGAAAAAAAAGGACAGGTTTTTGAAAATTCTGGAAGTAGGTTGTGGTAACGGCTGGTTGTCCCATCAGATGGCAAAGATTCCCCGAACAGAAGTTATCGGTTTGGATATCAATCTGACCGAATTGGAACAGGCAGCCGAAGTTTTTACAACCAGTAATTTAAAGTTTGTGTATGGAGATCCGAAAAAAAATATTCTGCAGAACAGGCAATTTGATATCATTGTTTTTGCAGCTTCCATTCAATACTTTCCTTCATTCGTGGAAATCATCAGGCTGACTTTAAACAATCTGAGTGCTGAAGGAGAGATCCATATAATAGATAGTTTTTTTTACGAAAGGAAAGACCTGGAAGCTGCAAGAAAACGGGGCAGTGAATATTACAGAAATATTGGTTTTCCAGAAATGGCAAATTACTATTTTCATCATTTGCTGGAAGAGATGAATCAATTCAATTACACGGTAAGGCAGCTTCCAAATTCCTTCTTTAGAAAAATATTTTTCAGGAAGAATATATTTCCCTGGTTTTGTATACGGCATACCATTTAATATGAACACCGGGTCAAATTTAATTAATCATTCTGATTAGCTTTTCACCGGCTCCGGTGCATCTTTGAAATGTTTGTACTTCCGCAAAAGTTTTCCAACATAATACGTAATGGGCATAACGATCTTTTTTACGAATAAAGGAATCTCCGGAAGATCATACTCAGATGAATAACGCGTAAGCAGATAAGCACTGTCAAAAACATCAGGTTGTGCCTTACCGGATTTATTCTGTGCAGCATAAATTGAACTCAGAAAGAATACAATGGTATTGGCAGGTTTTAGCCATCCTTTGCAATGCAAAGTTTCCTGTCCGGCATTCCAAAAACGATGCGGAACACCTCGTCTGAAAAAGATAGTTTCACCTTCTCCTGCAAACTGCGCAGGCTGACCCTGCACCTGGTATCCGATCTTCCCATGAACAATCGTTAGTGATTCATCCTGCAACCGATGGGTATGCATCAGCGGACCCTGCGCGGAGGAGACGTAATTCTCAACCAATAAGCGGTCACCATCGTGCTCTTTTTGTAGTTCTTTGAATATTAATTTTTCTCCGAGGCAATTTTCGATGATGCGGGGATAAATGATTTTCATTTTATAGTTTTTTATTGAAGTGAGTATACTTAGATGGCTGTTGTTTTCTGACGGGTTGCATAGATTTTATGAACGGACAGGAATGAGAAGAAGATACCAGTCAGCAGAATACCGGAACGTATCCAGTTCATTGCGGTCCATTCCATCCATGTTTTTTTGAGCAGATCGATATCAGTCAGTCGGGCATTTCTGAACATGATATCATTTCGGGGAAAAAAGAATCCAAAAGTCAATCCTTCTGCCAAAAGATACATGGCAAGGGCAATACCCAGGCAGAGACGGACGGAATGAGATGTTTTCCAGAACAATATCAGCACGATAATGCCCAGTGCCTGGTTCAATGGAGAAAACATCCGGAAGAAATTACCCGGATTAACAGTCTTGAAATACGCTCTTGCGACAGCCATTGAATTCGGAAGGTCCGCTCCCCAAGATCGGGCATCGATTAAAGAGCTGTAGAGGTTGGCAAAGAGCAAGCCACAGGCAACGCTGACGGATGCGAAAAGAAAAATTTGTTTCATGATTTTTTTATGCAAAGATGTCTTCGGCCCCCGGCAATAAATTGTATTTAACGGACATTCTCGTAGATATGACCCTGCATTCTACTCTTACCCGTTTTATATTCGCCAGGCGTCATTCCACTGTATGCCTTAAAGGACTTGATAAAATGCGATTGATCCGAGAAATGACTTTGATATGCAATTTTCGTCAGCGAAAGATCGGTATGATGAATCAGATTTACAGCATGAAGATATTTTTTGTAGAGCAGCACTTCTTCCGTGTTCATGCCGGTTGCCTCGGTCATTTTTCTTGACAATTGTCTGGGAGAATAACAAAGTGAGCGGGCAATTTCAGATACGGTGGCGCCGTGCTGATCGGTTCCGGATACGAATTGATTGAGCATTTGTTCCTGCGGCCGCCAATCCGGAAGTTTTTTCTCCAACCAGCTGCATAAAACGCTTACCCTGTATTCAAAATCATTTTGATCGGCGAGCTCCTGCCAGAGAGAATGAAAGGTAGAATCCAGCAGGGAAAGATCAACGATCATATCCGAAAACTCACCTGCGGGGGAGCCCAGTATTTTCTTCACGGAAAGCGGCTGAAACTGAACTCCCAGAAACATTAACTGTTCGGGAAGCTGAAGCTGTAATGGCACCTGGTTGTACCCGTTTATAAAACAATTCGATAAATGATATTGTTTTTCTCCCACATTAACATGTATGGGAGATCCACCACTGAAATTAAAAATGACTTCAATAATGCCTTTCGGGATGATATGTTCAGTATGAAAAGGGGTACGTCCTCCGGTCTGCCAGATGGAGCGGATTGTATTTTTTAGATGCGGAGACGCTGGTATATAAATGCTGCTGTTCAAATATGGTCGTACACAGTTTTGAACTATGACTTTATAAAGATAACCGGATATCGTCAGTATCATATTTGGCGGGTAATGGCCTGATCTTTCTACTGCATGAAATGAGGAATATGCTGCATGGACGGTGAATAGGATTTTTCCATCGATAGGGTCAGGGAAGGATTCACATTTAAGGCTGAAATAAAATGAAGTGTAAACTTCGAATTGTCTTCTTTTCGTTTATTCGTTCTGCTGAATTTATTTTGTTGAAGTGTGTCACCTGTGAGTTCCTCACGATTGTATAATTATTTGCATACATAAACCAGTTCATAAATAATGACCGGCGTCAATTTGCTTAAAATAAATTTGCCTTGTTTGAATTTTTACTAAATTGTAATTACCAAAACATCTGGCCGCATGAGCTTTTCCAATACCGGAGATGACTTTGAATGTGAATTTGCACGCCTGCTAAAAGAGCATGAGCATGCTCTTCGGGTCCTGGCTTTCCGGGTTACCAAATGTGAGCAGATCGCCAAGGATATAGTACAGGATGTTTTCTTAAAATTATGGGAACATCGCGATCGATATCAAACGATTGACAATATCGGCGCCTGGTTATACCGCGTCACGGAAAATAAACTCATAGATTATCTAAGGAAAACTGCAGCTGATAAAAAATTGAGACAAAAGACCTGGAACCGGATTCAGGAAATCAGCAACGAAACAGAACTGAATATAGCTGCCAAAGAATCAGAAAAGATTCTTTCCCGGGGTATCGACCATTTACCCGCACAACGTAAACTGATCTATCGTATGAACAGGGAACAACTGCTCAATTATGATGAGATAGCAAGAGAGCTTCATATTTCCAGGCATACTGTAAAAAACCAGATCTGCAACGCCCTGCATAGTTTACGGGATCTTTTCAAAAATTTCCACTTTTTCTGAAAAAAATCTTTTCCCGGATAGGAACCTGCCTGCGCTGCTTCGTCATTATTGCATACGAAGCATATGGAACAAAGAATCAAATTTCTTTTCAGGAAGTATTTAAGCAACAACTGCACAGCCGAAGAACTGGATGAATTTTTTCATTTTATCAGGATATCGGATCAGGATCAAACACTTAGAACGATATTACAGGAAACTTACCAGTCCATTCTGACGGCTTCGGCTTCGTATGTAAATATCTCCGGAGATCTTGTGATTCGCGGAATATCCAATCCATTCGGGGCGCCCGTTCAAAAAGAAAAACGGCCGAAGCGCAGGGTAATAACCATCATATTTGCCTCCGCTGTTGCGGCATCACTCATCTTAATCTTATTTCTGAACATTCTGTACAACAAAATAGCCGGTCAGTCATTGGCGGCAATGAAAAAAACCAGCACGGAAAAAGCGGAATATAAATTTATTCTGCTGCCGGATAGTACTCAGGTCTGGTTAAACGCAGGCAGTTCACTGGATTATCCGGAACATTTTGATAATACAATTCGCGAAGTTACGCTTACCGGCGAAGCATACTTCGATGTAAAACACGCGGAAGAACATCCTTTTATTATACACACGGGTCAGATCAATACAACAGTTTTGGGAACGGCTTTTAACATCAATGCGTATACCGACCGTTCAAATATTGAGGTTTCGGTGAGCCGCGGAAAAGTGAAAGTGAGCCGCGGAAATCAACTAATTGCCATGCTGGTAAAGGGCCAGACAGTAAAAGTCAGCCAGACAGGAGATACGGGTCCGCAAAAAGTACTCAGTACCAATTCCGTTGCAGCCTGGCAACAGGGAAACATGATGTACGACGACGAATCACTGGGAGATATCATCGCTGATCTGCAAAGGGTTTACAATGTAAAAATCCAGGTAGATAATAAAATACTGGCGCTCAGGATATCCACCAGTTTTCGAAGAGAGCTCGGCATCAGTCATGCGTTGGAAATTCTATGTAAGCTGACGGACACACAATTGGTTGAACAAAACGGAACCTATATCATTCAGTAATCGTAAAAAGAAATTGTATGAGGAAAAACATCTATTCGGGAGGCTTGAAATATCTAGGCATTTCCCTTGGACTCATGTTCAGCAGTTTCATGCTGCTTGCTAAAGGACCGACACAGGATCTTAGTAAGACAGTGATTGCCTTCGATATAAAACATGGCAACCTGAAGCAGGCATTCCGGATCATTGAAAATGAAACCCGTTTTTTCTTTACTTACAAAACGGAAGATGTGCTCAGGTATTCCGACCTGAATTTTAGTTCGCCTGGTATCTCCCTAGATAAATTATTGAATACACTTCTATCAGGAACCAATCTTGGATATCAGCAATTGGATAATAATATTATCATCAAGAAAATCAGTCTCCTTGCAATCTCTCCTGATCAACAGGACGGGAATTCAGATCTGACATTCGTATCCGGTATTCACGGTAAGGTTACCAATGAAAAAGGGGAACCCGTGGTAGGAGCATCGATTTCAGTTGAAGGTCAGAATAAAGGGGTGGCGGCCAATGCTAATGGAGAATTTTCTATTACCGGTTTGAAGACAGGTACTTATCAGGTAAGAGTCACAGCCGTGGGCTATAATACAGAAATACAGTCTGTCGTAATTACTGAAAATAATAATGTCGAAATTTCTTTCCAGCTAAAGGTGACGGCAAACAATCTGAGTGATGTAGTGGTGACAGCGCTTGGTATAAACCGTTCTGTAAGGAGCCTGGGATATTCTTCCCAGGAGGTAGGTGCGAAAGAACTGACCGAGGCACACCAGAATAATTTCCTCAATTCACTGCAGGGCCGGGTGGCAGGCCTTACAATTTCAAGCGCTGGCGGAGGTCCCGGTCAGGGCGTTAGTGTAATCATACGTGGTGTGAATTCGCTGAATCCCGGAAAGTCGAATGAACCATTATATGTAGTAGATGGTATTCCCGTGGACAATGGTTCGTCAACGATGACGCTTGGCACTGAAGGTGCGCGTGGTGTGCAGATGGCGAACCGGGTTTCTGATATCAATCCGGATGATATTGAAAGTGTGAATATTTTAAGGGGCGGCGCGGCAACAGCACTCTATGGCCTCCGAGGTGCAAATGGCGTTATTGTAATCACAACCAAATATGCAAAAGCGGGAAAATTGCTTGTAAATTATTCTGCCAGTTATAGTATCGACAAGGGGGATAAGTTTCCCGATGTGCAGGGCACCTATACGCAGGGTTTTGGCGGTGTTTATGATTCAGCCAGTTTCTGGCCAACCTGGGGGCCCACAGTAAAGGATGCTATTGCCATCGATCCCACCCACAGGGCATCGTTGTTTGATCAATATGAACATGCCTACGTAACAGGGAATCAATTCAGAAATACTTTATCTCTCCAGGGCGGAAATGACAAAGCTTCTCTTTCCGGTTCCGTTTCATATTTTAATCAGAATGGAATACTTCCTTTCACTTATTATAAGAATCTCTCCA
>DASXKM010000638.1:0-2472 GCA_036496825.1 Puia sp.
TAGTATATGTGCTTTATTCGTCTTCGTTTGACAAAATCTATATTGGGTTTACTAATCATCTGAGGAGAAGATTTTTGTTTCATAATCAATTGGAGAAAAGTGGGTGGACTGGGAGAGTTGTTTACAGAGTTTATTCGTTTCCGGCTGATAAAATTTATTAAAGAGTACCATTTAATCATTGCGCCAACGGGTAATAGAGTTACATTCATATTGCAGGTCCGGCCTTCGTCTCAAATGCTAATTTGATATGATCACAGCCGGAGAGCAAATACAGTGATGACGATCATAACAAACAAATTTGAAGTATGAAAGCAGCCGCCCTCACCGCGATCTTTTTAATTATTATTTCCTTCAGCTATTCCCAAACACAGGACTCCCTGATCGCTCCCTGGTGGGTTGAAAAGTTTAAACTGACAGCCGGTTTATTTGTACCCATTAATAATACGAAGGTGCAGGTTGAAGCGAGCGGCACTGCCAACGGAACTGATATCGATTTTAATAAAGATCTTGGATTTGATGCAAGCCAGTTAACCTTTTTAGCTAATTTTCAATGGCGGATCTCCAGGCGTTCCCGCGTCAACCTGGCCTATTATAATATGAACCGGACAGCCACTCATACACTTCAAAAAGATATTACGTTTAATGATCAGGTATATCACATAAACAGTTCTGTGAGTACATATTTTAATACATCGATTTATCAGTTCTCCTATGGATATGCCTTTATAGAAAAACCAACTTATGAGGTGGGTGTTTTGATCGGAGCACATACCGTAGGAACCAAGGCCGGTATTTCATTGAACGGTGCAAATTCAGGGGTATCACAGGATAATAATTTCGGGTTTACCGCCCCGCTGCCGGACCTCGGCATCTGGGGTGGTTATGCCTTTAGCGACCGGTTTGCGGTAAATCTAGACTTCGATTATCTCGCCCTTTCGATTAATAATATCGACGGGCGCCTGATCGCCTATAATCTCGTTTTTTTATATAAGCTCACCAGACAGCTTGAAATATCGCTGGCGTATACCGGTCTTAATTTTACTGTCAAGACTACAAAAAAAGATGTGACCGGTGATTTCAGATGGGGATATAATGGTCCGGCTCTGGGACTGACTTTTTCTTTTGGAGAAAAATCCTGGAAACATTAAACCTGTTCTGTCTGAGCACTGTGCCGGGGAACTGCTTTCCATACAGCATGCTATGCTGCTATTCGAATTTCTTCAGAAAGTAAGACCGGAAACGGCATGAAGCCGTATTGATTTCACCCTTTCCCAAATGATACCATGGGTTCCATTCCGGTTCGTAGGGATTCGACAGAACATATATGGATTGGGCTGGCATATATCCCTCCGCCATTTTATAAACAGTGTCCTGTTTATCCGTCACTGCTTCGTCGATAATGATGGTGCAATGTCCGGGGTGACCGGGAAAAATGATTACCGTTCCGGTATGAAGACCCTCTGCCTTTTTTAGTTCTTTGCAAAGAGAAACTGTATTTGCATAAGCATACACGAGATCCAGCCATTTTCTCAATGAGCCGTGAGACTGTTCAACCGCTGCATTTGTTTGGGCAAGTACCTGTTGATGTCCATTAAATACCGGACGGATACCTTTCAGATAGTCCGTCCATCTATAATAAATTCCCGAATTAAAATGAAATCCGATCTGCGCGTATTTTTTCTGACTGAATAAATATTCTGACCTGAGACGTATAAGGGCATCGGCGCATTGCTGTAAATCGGAACTGCCAACATCGTACGTCAGCACGGCAATATGTTTCTCCTGATTGTCAATTTCATTTCCCCTGTAATCCAGGATGGGTTTATCTTCTGTGGGAAGGTGCTGAAGAAACCAGGTCCATGAGCCGGGCAGATAGGAAAGAGGTCGCAAGGGTTTCGGCAGTATCCCTACAGCGTGTTTATATATTTTCGGATAGTTGTGACTGTTAGCCCTACCGGACAGAATGAATACCATCGCCATGGAAGGAACCAAAAAAAATAAAAGTATACGCATGTTTAGGGTTTTCCCTTGGATGCGTGTCAGGTTTCATTCCACAGACTCCATTCTGTATTCACAAAATATTAAGGTTTGAAGGAATATTCAATCGTGTATTTGTCACGGCAGACTGAACGTTATTTTCCTCCGAACAAACGTTTAAAAAATCCCTTTTTCTTTTTCTCTTCCGGCGGATTGGCCACTTTTATTGCGTCAGCTTTTTTTTTGTTGCCGATTGCCTCATCCAATATTTTCTGTTCATCGGGCGAAAGTTTTGAATCGACCGGTATATGCGGTGAACTCGTGTCCAGGTACTGATTTGCTTTTCCGTTTCCTAAATTGTCTCCCTGGGCGCCCGGAGATGTTGTGTCGATAATGTTAACATAGTAATCAGTCATCATCTCACCTTTCATATTTTCCGGTTGTACAAAATGGGCTCTGCGGTTCAGTCCCACGTCCTTGTCTGCGGCCGTTTTT
>DASXKM010000639.1:0-10651 GCA_036496825.1 Puia sp.
TCCTTTCAAAGATGTTATCCTCGACCGTTTTGATGGCAATATCGGTCTGGGTTATACGTATACCCGGTCGAGTAATTTTGGACGTGTGAATTTTGATTTAAATCTGAGTTATGTTACCAGACAGGATGAAATTACTTTTGCGGCTTCAGGGATTTACTCCATGTCGGACACTTCTTTAACCAGGGATCAGGAAAATGTAAATTTCAAATACAACTATTACTTAAACACCTCTTGGTTCCTCACTGCTTTTCTCTCTTACCAGCGTAATCTCGAACTGGGTATCCAGCGAAGATTACAGGAGGGGCTCGGCGCGGGTAACAAATTTATCACAACAAAACATATTTATGCATGGGCGAGAACCGGTGTGGCCATTAACCAGGAAACAAGTACCGAAGGGGTGCAATCGGGTAACCTGACGGAAATATTCGGACAGCTGCAGTTCAATTTTTTCCGGTTCACGCTACCCAAAATCAATCTTGATATGGCGCAGTCTTTCTATTACAGTCTTTCCCAGCAGGGACGTTTCCGGAATGACGGTCAAACAGATCTCAGCTGGGAGGTTATCAATGATTTTAATGTGAACCTGGGATTCTATAATAACTATGATAGCAAGCCACCAGCTTCAGCAGCCAGCACTTTTGACTTCGGAATTATATTTGGTGTAAGCTATAAATTTTAGAAAATTTTACGGCGGTTTTTATCGGAGTACCGGAAGGTCCTGAATAATCCCCGGCCCATTGCATATTGGCATGGCACAGCTTTGGCATATATAACACAAACCATTGTTTTTTAATTAAATTTTTGATATGCAAAGCAAACCAACCAGCAGAATAGGTTATTTAGCCTTCGTCGCTGCAATCGTTTTAGGCATGACAGCCTGCGATAGTGGTGATGATTCAGGCAAATCCTCGTCGGATACCAGCAAGACGGCAGCGATGGATACGATGGCATCTTCAAATGCTGCCGATTCAGCGGCCAGGATCGCAAAATCAAAGAAAAAGAAAGGAAAAACATCCTTTGCAATGCCGGTCGCAAATAATAATAAGATTGTAAAGGACGAACATGGAGTTTATAACCGGGCAGAAACGATGCCTGCGTTCCCCGGCGGACAAACGGCTCTTTCAAATTATATCAACAATAATCTCAACTACACACAAACAGCGATTGATAACAATACAAGCGGAACAATACAGGTCAGCTTCATAGTGGACGAACATGGTAAGGTCGTCGACCCTCAGGTGGTGGGTGGTAAGACACTGGGTAATGGCCTGGATGAAGAAACCATGCAGCTATTCAATAATATGCCTGTATGGACACCCGGAAAAGTAAAAGGGAAAAATGTAAAAACAAGATTGGAAATACCGATTACATTTCAATTGGAAGATGCATGAGCTATGAGGACCCCCGTTAATCTTTAACCCGAAATATCATGAAGGGCAGAGCCATACTTATCGTGGATGATGATCCATATTTGTGTACATTGTTGACAAACGTTTTCGAAAGACTTCAATTTCAGGTGGAATGCGCAAATTCCCTGAATGAAGCATTACAAATCATCGGAAAGCTGAAACCGTTTTTGGTTTTACTGGATCACTATCTGCCCGATGGGAAGGGTTTGAATCTCATAAATAACATAAAGAAAAAATACCATTGCAGGGTTATTGTAATGTCAGCTGATCCTTCTCCTTTCATAAAAACCCTGGCCCTGAAAAGAGGCGCGGATGATTATATTGAGAAGCCGTTTAAAGGAGACGAAATCAGCAACCGGGTGTTGGAGTACGAAAATTAATTTCATTGAAAGGATAGATAATTCGTTCAGACGATGGCATAAGAATTGATAATACTGCTTTAAGCATTTAGATTAAGGTCAGGAACAGGTCCGGGTCATACCAGACCCTGAACGATTGCTTGCCTTAAACAGTAAACCGCCTGCTTTGCATTTGGGGGCGGTTTCTGTATTTTACAGGATATGAAATAAGGCGCCGGGATCTAAGTGAATAAAAAGGGCCACCGGCAGACGGCCTTCTTCGAAAATACACGTGATCAAAAAAAATCTATGACGAATTCCAGAAACAGAAAAATTCTGATTGTAGAAGATGAGCCGGACATGTGTCTGCTACTAAATATTTTGCTGGCAGATAAGAAGGTCGAGCTGGAACATGTACAATCCATTGCCGATGCCCAATATTATTTGGAAGGAAATAATCCGGACATTATCATTCTGGATAATAAGCTTCCCGATGGGTATGGGATCGATATCATTCCTTATTTCAAGAAGAGTAATCCGGGATGTAAAATCATTATGGTATCCGGTTTACCGGCAGCAAAAGATGTTGCGTTGGAAAATGGAGCAGATTCATTCCTGGAAAAGCCACTAACCAGGCGACAACTGGTGGATTCCGTGGATCACCTGTTAAATCAGTCCATCCTTTCGACAAAATAAGTCTTCACTGAGGTCGCTGGAATCCGGACTCCTGATTTTTATTTCTTCTTTGGAGACGTTTGAAATGTAGTCTGGCCCTTTTAAGCGCCGTGGCGATCGCGATGCCTTCATCCATTCCTTCTGTTAATAATGAATTGGCAATTTCAACCGCTTTTTTTCTAAGCATCACCGGTTGATTCTTATATGATGGTGGAAAATTTCCGTTATACCAGGGCATACATTTTTAAATAAGGATTGCAAAAATATTCGCTTCTATGAAGGAAAGTTTAACGGTGTCTATGGAAGATTTTTTCTGCTCCTTCCCGGCACATGCGGAATCAGCCGAAACTGGTGGCGAAACGGGTATGATCTTTTCATAGCATTCGCTAATAAAAGGTTGGAACCGGAATCAGTTTGAACAGAATCTGTTTATGAACTACCCTTCTTTTTATTCTTCTTTCCTTTTGCCGCTATCTGTGTTTGCAGATCTGCCGCTGGTTTGGAGATTCTGTGATTATCATCTGCATTACCCAGACCGGCAGCCGGACCACCTTTGGAAGCCAGGTCTCCTTTCTGCGAATTAGAAACTGAACCATTCCCATTATTATCTCTTCCTCTGCGTTCCATATCATTTATTTTAATAATGAATAATAAAAAAAATGTAAAAAAATCATGCCACCGGGACCAGCCCCGTTTAACAGATTTTTATCATGAATTTTCTGCTTTGTGACTTTCCCTTGCTGAAATATTTATGAACGGTTTTATGTAAATTAAAAAGATCGATCTCTTCGTTGGCTCGCCGGTCTTTTAATTGAATTAACTTTAAGGTCATTTTGACGCATGCACTTCCTGTAAATAAGATGTAATGATAGTTCGTCTAAAAAATATAATATTCATTTCAGTTTTTATTACATGCACTTTGACTGTAAGTGCCCAGAAGGACACCGTTGCCGGAAGAATAACCCTTCCGAACGGCTGGAGCCTTACCCCGGTCGGCCGTTCGTTGTCACTGGGCGATCTTCCCTTAAATCTGATCGTTTCTCCCTCGAAGAAGTGGTTAGCCGTTTCGAATAACGGACAAAGCATCCAAACCATTCAGCTGATAGACCGGAGTTCTTTTCGGGTGGTCAGCACAGATACAATTGCAAAAAGCTGGCTGGGACTTGCTTTCAGCCAGGATGAAAAAAATCTGTATGCATCCGGAGGTAATGATAATCGTATTATAGTATATAAGATTCAGCAAAACAGACTGGTCAGAAAAGACAGTATACCACTCGGGTCGCCATGGCCCGTAAAAATTTCTCCGGCGGGAATCGTCATAAACGATGTTGCAGGCTTTTTATATGTGGTCACAAAGGAGAACAATGCCCTTTACAGGATAAATCTCAAAACAAAAAAATTCGACTCGCTGGCACTGGGTGCGGAAGCCTACACCTGTATACTGTCGCCCGATAAAAAGGAACTTTACATTTCATTATGGGGCGGAGGTGAATTACTGATTTATAATACCAGACTGAATAAGATCACCGATCGCATCAAAGTGGGCAGCAATCCCAACGATCTCTGTATCACAAAAAACGGCCGGTATTTATTTGTATCAAATGCAAATGACAACAGTGTTTCTGTTATTGACCTGAATGCAAAAAAACTGATCGAAACACTGGATGCTGCGATTTACCCGGGATCACCATCAGGATCTACTTCAAACGGTGTCGCATTAAGCGAGGATGAAAAAACCCTGTATATCGCGAATGCAGATAATAATTGTCTGGCGGTTTTTGACATCAGTAATCACGGTTCTGCAAAGTCAAAGGGATTTATTCCGGTGGGCTGGTATCCGACTGCCGTGAAAGTCTCCGGCAATAATATTTATGTTACAAATGGGAAGGGTTTTACATCCCTTCCGAATCCCGATTACCGTGTGCTGGATTCTGCCGCGTCCCTGGAGTTTGAAAAGGGAGGAGCAAAAAGCGAATATATCGCTGGTCTTTTCAGGGGCACCCTGAGTAAAATACAAACACCGGATCCCGGCCGGCTGGCCGAATATTCGAGACTTGTAATGGAGAATTCTCCGTTTATAAAAAACAAAATGCTGGAAGCAGCCGGAGCGCAGGGAAATCCCATACCAATGCGGGTCGGTGATGCATCTCCCATAAAATATGTTTTCTATATCATCAAAGAAAACCGGACCTACGACCAGGTTCTGGGTGATATAAAAGAGGGTAACGGCGATAGCAGTCTCTGCCTTTTTGGAAAAAAAATAACGCCCAATCTGCATGCCCTGGCGGGTGAATTTGTGTTGCTCGATAATTTTTATGTAGATGCAGAAGTCAGCGCAGACGGACATAACTGGAGCATGGGTGCATATGCAAATGATTATCTGGAAAAAACATGGCCGACGGGATATGGTGACCGTGGAGGCACTTATGATGCCGAGGGAAACCGGGCAATTGCAAATAATAAAGACGGATTTATATGGGATTTTTGTGCCAGGGCCGGACTGAGCTATCGTACCTATGGTGAATTTGCCGACGACTATAAACCCAATCTGAAAATTCTTAAAAATCATTTCTGTCCTTACTATACCAGCTGGGATCAGACAGTACGCGATACAACCCGGGTGGGACAATGGAAGCGGGAATTTGATTCTTTACTGGCTGTCCATGCAGTACCAAGGCTGAATACCCTGCGTATCATCAATGATCATACAGAAGGGTTGAAAAAAGGCAGACCCACTCCTTTTGCGCATTGCGCCGATAACGATCTGGCGGTTGGCATGTTCGTCGACTATCTGAGTCATAGTTCTATCTGGAACGAATCCGTGGTTTTTGTCCTCGAAGATGATGCTCAGGATGGTCCCGATCATGTGGATGCGCATCGAAGCACAGCCTATCTCGCGGGCGGATATGTAAAAAAACATTTTGTTGATCATACACTATATTCTACGTCTTCCGTGTTGCGTACGATCGAATTGATTCTCGGACTTCCTCCCATGAGTCAGTATGATGCATCAGCCGCGTCCATGTGGCGCTGTTTTTCCAATACACCCGATGCGACGCCTTTTATCGCGAAACCTTTACAAACAAGTATCAATGTTCGCAATACCGCAGAAAATGCCTGGCAGCGAAAAAGCGAAGGTTTTGATTTCTCAAAAGAAGATTTAATTGATGATCGCCAGTTTACTGAAGTGATCTGGAAAGCGGTCAGGGGAACAGATGCTGTAGTGCCGCCGCCCAAGCATGCTGCCTTCGTGAGAACTAATGAAAAGACAGACCGGGATTAAAAAATAATTGAAATTTATGCTTACCGGTAGCCTGTCTGCCTGGGATAACAAACCGGGTCTGATCTTCTTTGGTTATTACCGGCCCACGCTGTTTTTTAATTTTCGAATCTGAATGCCTTGTAAGAATGCGGTTTTAAAGTCACGCTGAAAACAAAGCACTTTCCGGACTTTGGTGCCCACCAGCCCGATTGTGCCGGCCGGCTGACGCCGCTGATTTTTTCATTGGTCTCCAGATTAGTGAGCGTTGAATATGGACTGATAGCTACGAGTTTCAGTTCTGTTGTTGTATCCTGGAAAGATTCAACAACGGCTGTGTTATTGTCATATACCATCAGACTTATTTTCGGAGGACCTTCCATGTGTATTTTCATCTGGCTGCCCATGGCCTGCCGGATAATATTTAGAACGGCGTCGGGATATTCATAAAGATCCGAGAAATTATCCGGAACAGTAATCACATACAGTTTGCCTTTGGAATAATCGGCTTCGTGCAGGATGGGCCATCCGTTATCGCCATCAATGGCGGAAACCATTTCCCAGGAATCGTTTGTGAAGTAAGCGATTTGCGGGATCAGAATGGATTTCCTGGCAGGAGCGACCCGGTAGAAACCGGCCAGATAATCTTTCACGAATGCCTTGCGGTCCGTATACCTGAGTTCTACAATATCATCCAGCTTATCCTGTATCGATTTCAACAGACCCGAAGTAATAAAAACCTGTTTACCCTGCGTTAATTGCGTTTTTATTTTTTCAACAATTTCCTTATCATATTTAGCTTCTTCAGTCAAAAATATCACACTGTCTTCTGCAGGAAAAACGGGTTGCTGATCCATGGGCAGCCCGATCATTCCGAAGTAGTTCTGCAGAAAATCTTCACCCAGAGATTGGTATGGCCTATAATTTTTGATGCCGACAGGCGCACCCAGAAAGCCGAGTATTTTATCAATCTTTTCAAACGAATAACCGGCAACACGGGCAATAGTGGTAGGCATCGCGGGAGCGCTACCATTTCTGCTGACAGGCTGCATCATTTCATCAGCATCAAAACTGGTTTTTTGTCCCTGCCATGGTGCACGGTATTTATCGGAAAGTGTCATGCGGAGCTGGCGGAAATCAAACAGTGTTTGTTCCGGCGCCTTGGCAAAAAGAGTGAGCCATAACTGTTCAGCATAACGGTCATAATATTTCATACCACCCGGATCCACCCAACCGCCGCCATTGCCGCCAGGTTTGATATTGCTGAAATAACGGATGATATTATAACTCAGATAGGGTTGCAAATGCTGAGCACTGTTCACTGCATCCCGGGTTTCAGTGCCGGTATAAATGCCATCAAAGATCTTTGGTTCAGTTTCCAGATTAAATCCGAGTCCCGGAAAATGTTCATACCAGTTCGGATATTTTACAACAACCTTGATATTTTTATTGACCGCTTTGGCCGGCCCGACGATCAGGTTCTTCGCCGCTTCGGTCATGAGTTCGAGACGATAGTCAGTCCAGCTCCGGGTTCCCTTCTCCTTGATGCTTTCATCGGACTTGCAATCAGTGAAAAAAAAGTCGTCCAGGATCAGTTCATCGAAATTCTTCGCCGTGAATTCCACCAGGCCTTTGACGAATTTCCGGTCCTCTGCATTGCTATAACAAAATGTTTCAAATCGGTTGGGCTCGCTGCGGGTCAGCGTGATGCCTCCTGCGACTTCGATGCCCCTGTCGTGAAAGAATTTTTTTGCAATCGTAATGGTTTGCTGGTCCACCACCAGCATATCGCGGTGGGTCTCCAGATACACCTTATCCACCGACAATTGCCGGCTGATCTCATCCCATATGGGTTTCAGATATTTGGCGGTATCGGCCATCTGTTTTACTTCATAGGCCCTGCAATAAACCGCTACCCTGAAATTTTTATATTTCTGTGAAAAACAGGTAGCAGAAAAAAGGGTGACTGACAGGAAGAGAATCGCCTTTTTTAAAGAAGTCATGATAACGGTTTTGTGTTTATAGTTGCTTTGCAAAAGGAAAATATAATGGCAGGTTCAATGGCCATAACAGCATAACCGGACAAAAGCAATGTGAGAGTGCAATGAAGATATACTTATTTCCGAATCCGGGGCACGATTTTTTTATGATCGCAAATATGAAGACGGGAAATCTATTATATATATTTATTATTATTTTTCTTGGGGTACCCTACCTGGATTTTTATCCCGGTTTATCGGATTCCTGGATTTATATTTCTGTCATTGTTGGACTGGCACTTTTTCTGATACGGATTCTGCGGGGAGATGATTAATATAAACTACAAAAGTGTTACTCGCCGAAGCAGGACCGGTTTGATTTTTAATACTATAAAATCAAAAAGCGGTCAGACATTTTTTTATTTAAAATTTCAACCAGCATATTCGCATTTGGTTAAGGCATCTTGGCTGCCTTTTCTATCGTTTTTCGCGGCAGATAAATCTGTGCTCCAAAACTGGCTGTAAGATCACTGGTCGTAACACTGGAACCAAAACCGATAATGCCCTGATATTTAATCAATGCCTCCAGACCGATATTGGAAGTCATGAAATACACAATGCCCGGCCCGACTCCAATGCCTAATCCATTAGTCGAGTTCCCCACGGCCGGATTACTTCCCTGTATACCTACGTTGCCCTCGAAAAAAAGCCGGGCATGTGTTACCGGACTGGTGCTAATATCATTAATATAATATCTTGCCAGCGGTCCTATACCATAAGATACACTGGTCCCGGCTCCTTTGGCTGTGGACAGGCCGAAGAAAACGAAACCGCCAATCGCCAGATTGTCCTGTATGAACCAGGCAGCTTTTGGATTAAGTGCGGCGCTGAAGTTTGAACCGGTATTTAAGCTGAGATCGAGATTCGCAATATCGGCTCCGAGAAAAACATTTCCTTTTTGAAGCTGACCGTTTACTGTAAAAATTGAAAAAATCAGCGGAGATATAATAAAAATTCTAAAATATTTCATAAACAGTGTTTTGTTATTTTTTATGAGTTGGAAAAATGATACCAGTCATGCATTATTGGATGAGACGGGATTTATGAAATTATCAGGGATTTTTATTTCGCAGTTTTTATACGGGTTGTGGAAATTTATACTTGGTTGAATGGATCCGGGATCAGGCATGTGAATTACATTATTCCATATGTATGGACATCGGATATATACTGGAAAAACATATTGGCCAAAACGGTCCAATCAGCTTCCGGGATTTTATGGAAGCCTCCCTTTATTATCCCGGATATGGCTATTACACATCGAACCCGGAAATATTTGGCTCCAAAGGTGATTTCTATACTGCACCTCTTATTAGTTCCGTGTTTGGTGAAATGGTTGCGACGCAGATTGAAGAGATGTGGATCCGGCTGGACAAAAAGCCTTTTACGATTGTCGAATTTGGAGCCGGTAACGGAATGCTGAGCCGTGACATTCTATCGGCTCTACAACATAATGACCTGTTATATCGTGATCTGCGGTATTGCATTATCGAAAAAAGTCCATCACTCCGGCAACAACAGCGATTGATGTTGAATAGCCGGGTGCAGTGGTATGATCAAATTGAACAATTGGGTGACTTTACAGGGTGTGTTTTTACGAACGAGGTTTTGGATAATTTTGCTGTTTATCAGGTAATCATGCAGGAACAGTTAATGGAGCTGGCTGTTGATTTTAATGAAGATTTTGAGGAAATTTTGAGACCCGCTGATCAATTTCTCGTAGATTATTTTAAAGATTTGGAAATCATTTTAAATAGGGGTTTTCGCACGGAGGTAAATCTGCAGACCAATGACTGGATTTTTGAAATTGCAAAATATTTGCAAAGAGGTTTTGTACTGACGATAGATTACGGATTTAGCGCGGAGGATTTGTATTTATCTCCGCAACGTTCAATGGGTACACTCAGGTGTTATTACAAACATGTGATGAATGCGAATCCATTTATACACATCGGAAAACAGGATATCACAGCCCATGTCAATTTTACTTCGTTAAAGAACTGGGGGGAAAAATACGGGTTGCATTTTTCCGGTTATACCAATCAGTCTTATTTTTTAAGAGCTCTTGGTCTGGCAGAACGTTTAAAAAACAGAAAAAACGAGCGTGATAAAGATAGTAGTGACGATGAAAAAATAGAAGCTATCTACAAACTGGTGCACGAAATGGGATGCAGGATGAAAGTAATGGTTCAGCAAAAGGGAGTAAAGGATACAAAATTGAAAGGATTTATGTTTCCCCTGGCATTGTAAGAAATTTCAGTTTTCGCTTATTATCAGTTTTGGTTTATTATCTTATGAGACTGTCATTCTTCTTTTCCAAATAGTTTCCTCAATTCGTCCTTTGCATTTTCTAAAACGCTGAGCTTTCCGTCCGGAAGATTTTTCCCTGCCCGGTTGATATAAAAATTAAGCATGGACATCGCGGATTGAAACGGCGTTCCTTTTTTACGATGGCTGTTTTTGGCAGACCGCCTGAGAGACTGTGCGATTTTCTTCGGATCATTTCCTTTGAAAACTCCTGTCTCCAGATCCAGCGCATCACTGGTCTCATTTACTTTTTTCGACCATTTACGGGGCGTACTATTCTTTCCCGGAGATACTTTCTTTCTTTTTACCGGTGATTTTCTTTTTACTGTTTTCGCTGTCATCTTTTTTAAATAATGAATACCAGGATTATGCCATTTGATTCGGTATTTACGATCTATTTTTTGAAGGATCACTATGGAGCGGATACAAAGCAGATACCAAGCGGATACGAAGCAGATAGGTTTTCATTTTTTAATCCCCGGCACGGTTTAGAAAAAGATGCATGGCCGCTGAAATCTTTGCTATTTCGCAATCCAGAACGGTGTGACCGCAGTCGGTTTTCAGCACAAGTAATTTCGCACCCAACACCGCCGCCATTTTAATGGCAGGTAAAGGATTGACCAT
>DASXKM010000640.1:0-3426 GCA_036496825.1 Puia sp.
TTTTCTTTTAAGCGTCATTGCTTTTTTGATTTCTCTCGGACTTGTAAATATGCTGCTGCATTCGGTAAGTGGCTTGGATTTTCTACGTCTCTCACTCTTATCGGTGATTTGGAAACCCGGATTTTTATTGCTTGCCCTGGCGTTGCTTTTATTTGTTTCATTGGTAGCCGGGGGCTATCCGTCCTGGCTGATAATACGTTTCAAAGTGGTGGAAAGTCTCAAAGGCAGGATCAGCATGAGAAGAAAAAGCGGATTAAGAAGTTCGCTGATCGTTTTGCAGTTTGTAATCGCCTGTATTATGATCAGCTGTACATTCATCATTTACCGGCAATATCAATATTTACAAAATGCAGATACAGGTATCGATAAATCATATATCATCAGCATACCTCTTCATCAACCCGAGAGAGGGCCTCAATTGATTGAAAAACTCAGATCCAGGTTCGCTTCGAACCCCCACATCGTTTCGATAACCGGTAGTAATATAAACATGGGCCGCGGTTCAGATCACCGGACAGTGAAATCCACAACTGATTATACTTATCATGGCAAACAGATTCATACCAATATGGCTTCGGTCGATTTTGAATATCTGAAAACTTTTGGGATCAGGCCCATCGAAGGAAGGGATGTTGATAAAGCATATAAGTCTGATACCTCCAACGATATGCTTATTTCTGAAACCGTGGCTAAAGAGTTTAAAGAGAAAAACCTGATCGGCACGGTCATAGGTTCGGACAGCAGTTTTAAAGGCTGGCGTATTGTAGGTATCTTTCCCGATTTTCATTTGTATACTATGGAAGAAGAAATTGAACCGCTCAGTTTAACGCTGGATCGAAAGGCTTCCCTGAATTATTGCTTTATCAAAATCAGTTCTCAGAACCCCGTTTCCACAATGGAATTTGTGCGAAAAGAAATGGACAAACTTGAACCCGGACAGGATTTCACAGGCAGTTTTGTAGAAGATAATATCAGCGATTGGTATCAGGGGGAAAAAATGATGTCCCTTTTATTTAGCATCGCAGCTTCTGTAGCCGTTATTCTTTCCTGTTCAGGACTTCTGGCCATGGTGCTGTTGGTGATTCAACAGCGTGTAAAAGAAATTGGTGTGAGAAAAGTTCTGGGAGCCAGCGTGAGAACCATTTCATTTCTGATCTCAAAGGATTTTTTATTACTGGTATTTTTAGCCATCTTCATCTCCACACCCATTGCCTGGTTTACGATGAGCAAATGGCTACAAAATTTTCCATACCGGATCGAAATACACTTATGGATGTTTCTGATGGTGGCTGTCACAGCATTGGCCATTTCATTAATGACCATTGGTATTAATACTGTTCGTGCAGCTACTGCCAATCCTGTTGATAGTCTCAGGTCAGAATAATGAACTATTTTACGGCAAATGATAACTCAGCGACAATCCGGCAACACTTTGATGATAAAAAGGAAGGATCATGGCATTTTTCATTCCATGCCGTACGAACATTCCCTTCACTTTGGGATATAGCCAGTAGGAAAGGTCGGTCGAAAGAATACCGATACCGGCTCCTGCGAGGACGTCACTGAGAAAGTGTTTATTATTGTACATCCGCAGATATCCGGTAAAGCCGGCAATGACATAACCCGCAATACCATACCAAATCGATTTATGCCTGTATTCCAATCGAAGAAATTCCGCGTTTGCAAAGGCCTCAGCCGTGTGGCCGGATGGAAAGGAAAGATTATCAGAGCTATCAGGTCGCAACTGCATGGTGATGGGTTTTAAAGAACTCACCGTGATGTTCAAAAAAATATTTGACATCACAAAAAGCGAAGTCCTGTCGAGCAAATTGTGCTCACCATGAATACCAGCGATGTTTAAACCATAAACGATCACAGCTGGAGCGAATTGAAGATAATTATCGATGGTGGTATGATTATGCGGGTGGTCCGACCATATTTCCTCCTGCGTGTTTTCATCCAGATCGCGCAGGGCATCGTTGTTGAGCGCGATAATCCCGTACGTAACCAGCGCAACGGGAACGATAAAATGTTCCAATGGAAATTTTGGAGCCGGTATAATACTGTCCATTTTCCAATGGGGCGGAGTTTTTTGGCTGTTATACTGACCATTTGAAATCAGCGATAATAACATCAACCCAAAAAACCAGGACAGTCCTTTCATTTTCATTGTGAAGTGCTAAAAATAGACATAAAATCTTGCACAGTCTGTACCCCAGAATACTCGATGCTTATTCGGGCATCGACTTCAATTCTGAAGATTCTGTAGAAAATCTGTACTGAATTTACAATCACATAACTCCTACTCCAGACTCTCTACAGAATTAGACCGTACTTTCGGCCCGTCTTAGCTGAGTATCATATTTATCATTACCCTAAATGTTGACGGGACATGCGTGTACGAATCGGAATAATCATGGTCTTGTTAGTCCGGTTCTGCATGGCAGGAGACGCCCAGGATCAACCACATAAATTAACAGCCGTTATACAGGATTCTCTGTCCGGGGCTTCCATCGAATATGCAAGTCTCACGATTTACCAGGCCGGTACCAAAACCATTGTCGACGGTGCCGTGAGTGATTCGCACGGAAAAATAATATTGAAGATTCCCAAGGCTGGTAAATACGATCTCCTCATCGAATCTATCGGTTATCATTCTTTTCATATGACCAGGGAAATACCGCCGGGCACCGGCGCTACGAATCTCGGCAGGATCCCGTTGTCCAAATCAGTTTCCGGTTTACAAACAGTGACCGTGCTGGCTCCGACGATACCAATCGACAACCGCATAGACAAAACGGTATTCAATGTTGAAAAAGACCTGACCTCGCAGGGAGGCGTGGCAACGGACATTCTGAAAAAAATACCACAGGTATCCGTTGATATCGACGGCAATGTGGAGCTGGCCGGAACAAACAGTGTAAAATTTCTTATCGACGGGAAACCATCGATGGCTTTTGGCAGCAATATCGCAGACGTGTTACAATCCATACCGGCGAGTCAGATTAAGAGTATCGAAGTCATTACAAATCCCGGTGCCAAATACGATGCAGAAGGTCTGGGTGGAATCATCAATATTATTTTGAAGCACAATCTGATGAAAGGAATCAATGGAAATGTTTCCCTCACGGTGGCGAGCAGAAATGAAAATGGTTCCGTAAATCTGAATCTCAGGAACAGTCATTTTGGGTTGAATTTGTTTGTAAACGGTAATGCCAGACTGACGGCCAGTACACCTTATAACTCAACGCGTCTTTCGGGCGACACGGCTGCGAAAACAAATGTAAACTTTCAGCAGGATGGAAGTAGTGATTATAACCGCTATGGTATGGAAGCCGGTATTGGAATGGATTGGACCCTCCCAAAAAAGAACAGCCTTAATTTTGCTTTGAGCAGCAATCATTTTGGAAATAACTCAACAGGCTA
>DASXKM010000641.1:0-10602 GCA_036496825.1 Puia sp.
CAAAAAGCGGTGTCTTTTCTTTCGGCAAATCTTCGAAAAACATTGGGGTCTTACGATATTGAAGATAATATCACAAGCCTCACCGGCAGTCTTGATAATTCCGAAACCCAATACACCACCCCGCTGATTCATCTATGGCTAAAGGTGGAAAATAAGACTGTCAGGATCCCTTCCGTTACAATCGACAGCGCGTCCTTTACGGCTACCCTTAATAATGAAGATGTAAAATCCCGTGGACACGAAGATTCAAATACGGTTATCCATTTATCACCGCTCCGGGCCAGCTGGGAAAACCTGAATTTTATTTCTGATTCTGTGGTGATCAGCAATCTTATTCATCCCAGAATAAAAATGAATGTCATCTCCGATTTCAATCTGGATATAGTGAACCGTTTTCTGAAAGAAAACCAACTGGCGTTTACCAGGGGCACCGGAAAAATAGATCTCGCCTACAGCGGATCACTCGAAAAATCACACGATGCCTCAAGACTCTTAAGCGGTAACATTACCCTCCATGAAGCAGGCATTCACTATGTACCGGGTAATTTATTATTTACACCGGTCAGTGGCGTCATCCGCTTTACGGGCAGGGATATGACCGTCGACAACCTGGTACTGCATTCCGGCGGTTCAGATATTACGACGAACGGAAAAGTGAAAAGTTTTTTTTATTTTTTTAATCACCTTAATGACAAGTATTCATTCGACTGGAACATCAACTCAAACAGACTGAACCTGGACGATTTCATCAGTCATCTCCCCCAGACGAATAAACCTGCGGAAACAAAAAAGAAATCGGCATCTGCCACATCGGTGTCGGAATACTTCAGCAAACTGACATCGGCCGATTTTAATGTCGGTCTGAAAGTGAATAAACTGACCTATAAAAAATTAATCGTCGATAGTTTACAGGGCAACCTGTCATTCGGTAACCAGGCAATACTATTCAGAAAAGTCAGTATTCAGCATGTCGGGTATTCGGTGAACGAGGGACTCAAACACAAATTATTCGGGTTTCGGATAAATAGGCTGGATTGTGATATCCGGAAAAAAGAAAACGGCCCTGTCCTTTCAATCGATTTAAACCTGGATTGCATGAATCAGGCAATGATCTTTAATTTCGAAAAAGGATCCTTTCTTGAGAACAAATCTGTGATTGGAAAATTCACGGTTTTATATAATAAAGATTCGCAGGAACTTACTTTTGACAGGATCGGTCTGGCGGTAGACCGGCAGCCTTTTGTTTTTGCCGGAAAATTCTTCTTCGCTAAAAAAGAAACTCCATTTCTTCTTTCCTGGGAAACCAAAAATCTGTCGTTCCGAAAAGCCGCATCATTTCTTTCGGCGAGCCTTCAAAAAACACTCGCGCCCTATGATATTGCAGATCATATTAACAGTCTCACAGGCAGCCTTGACAATTCCGAAACGCAGTATTCAACCCCACTGATCCATCTGAGGCTAAATGTGGAAAATAAGAATATTAAAAGCCCCTTTATCTCCATCGACAACGCCTCTTTTACCGCCACATACAACAATGAAACAATAAAATCCGGCGGACATGAAGATTCCAATACCGTCATACATTTTTCACCGCTTCGTGGCGACTGGGAAAATCTGATTTTCCGCTCTGACTCCGTGGTGATCACCAATCTCATTCATCCCAGAATGAAAATGAATGTCATCTCCGATTTTAAGCTGAATTTGATGAACAGTTTTCTAAAAGAAAACGAACTGGTTTTTACCCGGGGCTCAGGGAAAATAGATCTTGCTTACAACGGATCGCTTGAGAAATTTTATGACAGCTCGAGACTCTTAACCGGTAGTATAACCCTGCGCGATGCCGGTCTTCATTATATACCGAGAAATTTACTGTTTACCCCGGTGAGTGGTGTCCTTCGTTTTACGGGTGAGGATATGAATATAGAAAACCTCGTGCTTCATTCCGGCAGTTCGGATCTGACCATGAACGGGAAAGTGAAAAGCATTTTTTATTTTTTTAATCATCTCCATGAAAAGTATTCGCAGGACTGGATCATCACATCCAACCGACTGAACCTGGATGATTTCAACGGTTTTCTCCGGCAGCAGACAAGATCCGTAGAAACAGAAAAAAAGAAGTCGGCACCCGAAATGTCGGTATCGGAATATATCAGCAAACTGACCTCGGCCGATTTCAATGTCAGCCTGAAGGCCAACCAGCTGATTTATAGAAAATTTCTTGTTGACAGTTTACTGGCGGAAGTCGTCCTGAACGATCATTCGGTAGAATTAAAAAATGTAGTGATGAAACATGGCAATGGAAGCATGTCTGTGCAGGGATTATTTCAAAATAATACCAACTATAATTTTTTCTCTCTGAATACGCAGCTGAATAATGTAAATGTGAGTAACCTGTTTTATGCGTTTGATAATTTCGGTATGGAATCCCTGACGGATAAAAATATCCGCGGCAATTTAACGGCTGATATTATTTTGGAAGGCAGGCTAACCCCCGATGCCCGGCTTATAACGGACGGATTTAAAAGCCTGGTAAAATTCAATCTGCAAAATGGGGAACTGATCAATTTTAAACCCATGCAGCAGATACACGACAAGATTCTGAAAAAAAGGAATTTATCGGATATCCGTTTTGCTGATTTACACGACACGCTGGAAGTACGTGGCGAAAATATTACGATCAACCGGATGGAGATCCGTTCGTCGGTTTTAACCCTGTTTGTGAACGGGATGTATAACATGAAAACCGGACCGGATATGAGCATTCAGGTGCCGCTGAGTAACCTCCGGGCAAATAAGGATTCGGTGATTGTGAATAAAGGCATCCAGCGCAATCAGGGTATCAGCGTACGTTTACGTTTGAGAAGAAATGCCAATGGCAAACTCGATGTGTCCTGGGACCCGTTCGATAAAGCAAACAAAGAAATGACGAGGGATGAGCAGCCTGTTTTTTAGGTTTCTTTATCATTCGCCATTACAAAAGGAATAACGAATGCGGCAATCGCCGGGGATTATTTATCAGTCATTTTACAACGGTAATACGCCGCAAAAATCTGAAATTATTTTCACGGCTGCTTTCCATGCTGGTATTTAGCGGTGCGCGCATCTTTAATCACTCCGCTCCAGTTCATGCCAAAACCAAAGTCATATACATGGCCATCGGCGTCACGAAAGCATTTCATATCCAATGGCAGATCTTCGGCCTGCGTTTCCACCGTGTGCATATCGGCAGGCATCTGAAGTGGCAGCAATGCAGACGGTTCACTAATCCCGGTGAGAATGTCGAGCAGCGCCTGATCCTGTACGCCAAACTGGACGAGTAACGCATTGGCCTTGTCTTCAAATTCGGCAAACACAGTCGGATTATTCATCATAACAGATACGATGACGGGCTTTCCTTTCATCTTTGTGTAAGTATTGAGGACCATGTCCAGATCAGTGGTATTTATAGCAACGGATGTTTTGTTTTTGTAAGACCGGTTCGTAAAACTTTCCAGCGGATCCCCGCCCGCAATGCTGGTCGCACGCGCATCGGCGGCTGTATATGAACGATACTGAAGACTGATCGGTATATAACCATTTCCCCCCTTCTTTGCATCCTCCGCACTGTAGCCGCCCTGGGAAGAAGGGCTGTTTATAAATACCAGCGCATAATCTGCAGAATCGGGATTGTCAGTAACCTGAAAATATTTTTTTACCAGATTTATACTGACCGGATAGTCCAGCTTTTCAGGTATCGGCATACCCAGAAAATTATGACCGGCAGGGGTAAACTGTTTGGGGACATAAACGATTTTATTTTTTGAAAGTGGTAACACATGATTATGATTTTTCAGCAGAACAACAGATTTCAACTGAGCATCATAACCTGCTTTCATAAACGACGGCTGGCCAACGACCGTTTTTGTCTCTTCGATATTCAGATAAGGATTCTCAAACAAACCCGTCCGGAAAATATTTTTTAAGAGTCGTACGGCAGATTGTTGAAATCTTTTTCTCATAAATTCTTCTCCATGTTCCTTTATTCCTATCTGATAAGCCTCCAGTACAGGTATCGCATCACTGTTACCGCCAAACTGATCCACACCCGCCATCAGCGCTTTATATTCACGCGCTGCAATCGTAAGTTTTTCCACACCCCATGATTTTCCTGAAAGAAACTGATCGATGGATGTTTCATTCGCCGTAACCAGCCAGTCGGTACATACCACGCCATCGAAATGGTATTTCCCGCGCAGCAGATCTCCAATGATATACTGATTGTAACTGTTGCCTACGTTTTCTTTATTTTTTGTGTCCTGATTAAAGGAAATGGTATAATAGGGCATCACGGAAGCAGCCGTTCCTGTTTTACCGTTTAGTTTAAACGCTCCTTCCGTAAACGGGATCATTGCCGTTTTAAAATGATTGGCCGGATACACTGCATATTTTCCAAATCCGTAATGCGCATCACGGCCACCCTCACCCGAACCTCCGCCCGGCCAGTGTTTCACCATGGCATTGACACTATGATATCCCCATCCGCCGGCGATCTCTTTCTGACCGGTTGAAGTCTGGAAGCCGTCGATATACGCCCTTGCCATATCTGTCGACAATGCCGGATCTTCACCGAATGTGCCACTCACGCGCATCCAACGGGGATCGCTGGCGATATCTATCTGGGGTGAAAGCGCAGTCGCAATGCCAAGTGCGCGGTATTCTGTAGCGGCGATCTGTCCGAATTTTTCAGTCACCCCCGGATCAAATGTGGCGGCCATGCCCAACGATCCGGGCCACATGGAAATCTTACCGCCGGCACCGGAATTATATTCAGCAGACGCAACAATTCCATTTCTCGGATCAGAACTGTTGTTGGCGGGAATGCCCATACCAATGCTTTCGGTCAGTGCCTGTATATTATTGCTCCATTGCGCAGCGATCGCGGGAGATTCAACAGAGGTTACCAGTATATGCCTGACATTATCTTTTGTAAGAAAGGCGATCTGCTGGTCGGAAAGATCGGAAGGATTCGCGCCGCTTTCCGTGAATGGTTTTCCATGGTAGGTGCCCGCAAATGGACCACCTGCCGGGGATGGGATCGGCTGATGCCTGCTATATAACATCAGACCGGCGATCTGCTCAATGGTCATTTGTGCCGCCAGATCACGGGCACGTTCATCTACTGAAAGCCGCCAGTCTTCATATTTATCCAGTTTCCCGTTTTTATTCAGGTCCTTAAATGCAAAACCGTCAACCACCAGAATATTGACTCCGGACTTTGGTGAATATCCAAGTGTTTGCCCACCTGTATTCATGACCAGTGTGAACTGGCCTGCTTCATGGCTGGTAAATTTCTGTTGCGCCTGAAGGGTAAATCCGAACAGCAGGGCGGCAAACGTAAAACAGGAAACAGGTTTCATATTGGAAAATTTAAAATCAGATTATGAAAGTACAGGGGGTACGGAAGGTTCTGATGATTGAATCGATCAAAGGGCGAAATGTTGCGACAAAAAACAAGTATGAAAGTATGGAAGTATGAAAGTATGGAAGTACAACTAAATAACTTTCAAAACTAATAACTTCCATACTTCCATACTTCCATACTTCCATACTCTCAGGACCTCCTGAGCGTTAGTCTGGTAACTTCCGGCCAAATCCCCAGGCGGCCGGAGAAAGCGAGGAAACCAAATCCACGATTCACATATAGATATCTGTCTTTTTCATTGGCAAGACCGGCCCAGTCAAGATATCTGTACTGCACCGGGCTCCAGCGCATTTTGTCTGACTCAATTCCAAATTGCGCGCCATGCGTATGTCCGGATAAGGTGAGATGAATGGTGGTGGGATGATACCGGATTTTTTCTTCCCAATGTGAGGGGTCATGCGATAATAAAATTTTAAATGCATTTTTATCCACCCCTTCCAGCGCTTTCTCAATGTCTCCCCGCTGGATAAATCCGCGACCCCAGTTTTCAACTCCGATCAATGCCAGCTGATCCGGCCCTTTCCGGATAACGGTATTTTCGTTCAGCATTAACCGGTAGCCAAGTTTTTGATGATTTTGTTTGACTGCTTCAAAGTTGGCTTCTTTCTCTTCCGGACTATCCCATCGTGCATAGTCGCCATAGTCATGATTGCCAAGAATAGAAAATTGCCCGTAGGGGGCTTTGAGCTGACCGAACAGAGAAATATAAGGTTCTGCTTCCCATGCCATATTATTTACCAGGTCGCCGGTAAAAACAAACAAATCACTCTGAAGTGTCTTTGCGATTTCAATGCCGCGGGTTACCGCGGACATATTATCAAAACTGCCGGAATGAAAATCCGACAATTGCGTAATGGTAAAACCATCAAAAGATGCAGGCAGATCATCAAAAAATAAGGTGGTTTCATGCAGGCGGTAATCATATTTGCCTCTCAGCATGGCATAAAAAAACCCGGTGAAGGGAACGGCCGCCAGCAGGATACCCGCTTCGGCAATGAATCGGCGACGCGAAGGAAAAAACGGGGCGCCGGATACCGGTTTTGGTTTTACCAGTCTTCTGATGATGCCCCAAAAAAACCGGACAATATCACCCAGCAACAGAACGATGATAAAAAATAATTTGGTGATCAGAAAAGTCAGAAAAAGACTCAGCGCCCATTCCTGAAAACGGGTGAGATAATGTCCGGTAAAAAAAATCGCCGCCAGGAATAAAATGGTGGACCCGACAAAGAGTACCAGATAACTGCGAAGCGCGATTTTCCGACGCCGGACAGATTTCCATCCGGAGACCCAGGTTTTTACGCCACTATAGGCATATATGTCGAGCAGCAGAGTGAACGCACTGATCAGGAACAATACACGCATAAATCCTCCGTGCATAGGACTATTTTTTTATGTAATTTAATAAAGCTTTGTTTATTCGACGCACTGATCCCCGCCATCTGAAATATGTCATATTTGGTATTAAAAACAATAACGGGAGTTTTGGCGTCTGAGGGATGCCTTATCAATTTTCGAACAATCCCAGTTGACCGGTATTTTTATTCCGGCTGTTGTTCGTTGATTGCTCATTGAAGTTTGAGATACCAACACCAAGCAGCCGTATCAATTTATTATCGGGTTCCGTAGCGTCGAGCAGTTTCCTCGCGATCGCGAAAATTGTTTCGGCATCATCTGTGGCCTCTGATAAAGACAGGTTCCGCGTGATTTGCTTAAAGTCACTATACTTAATTTTTAAGGTAACGGTGCGCCCTTTTAAATCATGCTGTCGGACACGCCTGGCTACTGTCGCCGCGAGCTGGTCAATGGCTTTATACATTTCTTCCTGATTAGTCAGATCAAACGGGAATGTATCTTCAGCACTGATCGACCTGGTTTCACGATGTGCCTCTACGGCGCGATCGTCAATTCCTCTGACAATATTGTAATAGAAGTTACCCACTTTGCCGAATTGTTTTATCAGTTCGTTTTTTGTGCGCTTCTTTAAATCAGCGCCGGTGTGTAAACCGATGCTTTTCATTTTTTCTGCCGTCACCTTTCCAACGCCATAAAATTTTTCAACCGGTAATTTTTCCATGAAATCTGCTACGGCAGAAGGGCCAATGAAAGCAAGACCGTCCGGTTTATTTATATCTGACGCCAGCTTCGCAATAAATTTATTAACCGATACGCCGGCAGAAGCGGTTAGTTGTAATTCTTCACGTATGGCATGTCTGATTTGTTTCGCAATATCAATCGCCGAGCCCACGCCGAGTTTATCGTTCGTAACATCCAGATAGGCCTCATCAAGTGATAACGGCTCTACCAGATCTGTATAACGATGGAAAATAGCGCGTATTTTTTCCGAAACATCTTTGTATGCAGCGAAGCGGGGCTTTATAAAGATGGCGACCGGGCAGAGACGCAGAGCTGTTTTTGAAGGCATGGCAGAACGTACTCCATACTTCCTTGCCTCGTAACTCGCAGTGGCCACCACACCTCCACGTCCTTCAGGCAAACCACCAACAATAATGGGTTTGCCCTTTAAATCAGGATTGTCGCGTTGTTCAACAGATGCATAAAAAGCATCCATATCTATATGAATAATCTTGCGTAATGAAATGACGGATTCAGACATACTACTCAGACGATTTATTTTGGACTATCGTCATTGATCGCTCCCGCGAAACAACAACCAGTTGAATCTCGTGGAAAGTTAGTTTTTTGTTTTGTATGATAATGGTATGCTGATCTCTTTCCTTTACACCAGGGGAAAATGTTTTGAAATTATTTAGGAGTGTTTAATTGAATAAGTTTTCTTTCAAACAAATAAAAATGCCCGCTCTTAAAACAGAGCGGGTATCGCTTTTCGTTACTTAATAAATTCTCCAGGGAGGAACTAACCTGTTTTTACCGGCATCATAAAGACTGAGGTTATTCCCGTCCGCGTACCCCGGATAGATTAATTCATGTCTTTTATTTCCGGCCAGTTTTTATTGGCTACCCTGATCAGTCCGCTGGTATCAGCAATCCATTTCTTCTTTACATCCAGGTTGTAATTAAGATACAATTTGTTTCCGACAATGGTCCAGGCCTGTGCATCCGTGGGAGCTTTATGACCCTGGGATACACCATAAGCGCAATAACCACCAAACTCCGGTGCATATTTAGCCGGATTCATTTCGAAAAGTTTCAGGTTGGATTGATTTGAAAAATGCCAGTCCGCGTCATGCCAGTGATAGCTTAATTTTGGATCACCCTTAACCGGTTTCCCCTCTGTGAAATAAGCAACGACGTCATAACCACCAACCGCGGAACCGGAAGAAATATACACCGGAGATTTCTGCGCGCTCGCGTAAAAAAAAGAAAACAACATTAAACTGCAGGTAATGAGTAAAGTCTTCATAAGTGAATATATTTTACTCAAAACTAAAAGGGAGTGTATTCTTAAATTGTCGCCGTGTTGACAAACCCCCACTCCAAATTGTTAAATTATTCACCCAGTAATAAGCCAGGACTCGTCCGGGCCGGGCATAAAACGTTTTGCTCCAGCCAATGCAACAGTATGCATGTGATTCTTAAAATCTTTTACTTTGGTAGTGACTAATTGCCTTTTAAATCTTCAATTCGTCAATGAAATATAAGGATAAACAACACCGAAGCCCAACGACAACTTGGTGTTAAACGTACGATAATCTGTAGTGATATGGTATGTGTAGAGTGTCCTCCAGGCATTATACAGGTTTAGATTATCGCCTGGTTTCCCACCCATTTGTATAACGATAGCTGCCACTGAATCACTGATATCAGGCTTTAGTAGTGTTGATTGTCCCGGAGCCAGCGGAAAACTATCCTGCCTTAAATTCAGGGAGGCAATAATTGTATCTTTATTCGGAACTTGCAACTTGCCGTTTACGGTGATTGAGTAAATGGTATCAGACTCTGCGATGATTGCCAGGTAAGGACGATACTGATAAGCCGGGTCGACCGGGGGTTTGGAATCTTTTTTGCAACCTGCAAATATTATTAATGCAGCGAAACAAAATAACAATACAGTTTTCATGTGTTAGTTTTTAAGTGAACATTCACCTTCAAAGATACACAACTCCCTTATACATAGTAAGTAAACGAATTTCTTTGTGTACTGTTGCAGGCAACCCCATCGAAATAACATTGATACTCTTCCGGATTCAGTTTCAATGGATTAGGAGGATCCTTTTATTATGGGAAACTAAAAAAATGCCTTAGATTCAGGTCCGGTACCCGGAATAAATTGACCCTGGTCATCCGGAAATCCCCATGGGGGGCACAGGTTTTGTTTAATCATGTCAGTGAATGCCACCTGGTTTACCATGTTGTCCTGTATCTTTAATTGAAAGCCGGTACTGGTAGTCGCAATAACGACTAAACCTGGCTTTGAAAGGCCCTGTATTCGAAACATTACACTAGTCCCATTTGACCAGTCTACCTATTAAGAAGATCTTGATTCAATTGAAAGGTTCTTTCATCATTGTATTTTTATTGGTGGAGTTTATCGCTCTTCTAAACAGTTCTCCTTTAAGAGCCCAGGAAGCCCGTCGCCCGGTGTCGGTTACAAAAAACAATTTTACCAGCTTCACAAGAAAATATACAAACCGCGGAAAATTATGGATGACAAAAAATAAAGCTTACCAGCGCCATCCCGAAGCAAATTTTGGTGATCAGTACAGTCCCAATAAAAATGCGGTTGAAATTTTTGAAAAAAGAACGGTAGATTCCAAATTCTACATAAATAAAGACACTCCGACAATATGGTATTCTCAACGGTCGTCCGGCCAGATGCACTTCAAAAAGAACGGAGAATGGATTACAATTGATACCCGGCTTAGTCCGAGAGGACCATTTATCTATGAAGCATCGAACCAGGAAGATCCGCTGGGGTTTGATATCAAAAGAAAATCATCCTTTATCAATACTCCGGATGGCAAAACTTATTTCAACGACTGGAAATTGTATGGAGAAAATGGGGGCACCAGGACTTTATTGGCCACCGCTGACTGGACACATTATACAGCCGGCGATGACGGAATCGCTATCAAAAATATTTTTCCCGGTATTGACGCGGAAATGAAAGTGTCGGTAGGTTCAATTAAAACCAATTTCATAGTACACGCCAACAAATT
>DASXKM010000642.1:0-14678 GCA_036496825.1 Puia sp.
AAATTTTTAACAGCCTTGAAACCTGGGATGAATTCGTAAAGAACCCGGTTGAATCATTGCTTTCATTCAGCGGTCTTACATTTTATGGCGGCCTGATTATAGCGGCACTTTCCATTTGGTTTTATGCGAGAAAACACAAAATCGGATTCTGGTATCTGAATGATGCGGCTGCACCTGCTTTGATGCTTGCCTATGGTGTTGGAAGAATCGGTTGCCAGGTTTCCGGAGACGGTGACTGGGGAATTCCAAACACCGCTTACGCAGTAGGACCCGATTTAAAATCGGTTCCCTCAACTTTGCAAAATTTTCAAATTCAGGTAGATAAAAATTCGGATTATTTTATGAGTGAATTTCACACGCTCAACGTTCCGCATCTGTCTGCAAAAGGCCCTTCCTTTCTTCCCAATTGGTTATTTGGCTATTCATATCCACATAATGTGATAGGTGCTGGTGTGAAGATACCAGGCTGCAATGGGTCTTATTGCAGCTACTTGCCTGTACCTGTTTTCCCGACACCATTTTATGAAACCGTCGTCTGCATTGGTTTGTTTTTCCTGATATGGTCGGTCCGTAAAAAATTTAATGTTCCGGGAACACTGTTTGCTTTCTACCTCATCATTAATGGAATTGAGCGTTTTTTTATAGAAAAAATCCGGGTCAATTCCCGTTATTCTATATTTGGTTTTCATCCCACCCAGGCTGAAATCATTTCCACCCTTCTGGTAATAGGCGGCTGCCTGTTATATTATTTCCTAAGGAAACAAAACGGCAGGACGCAGATTACTCCAATGCCTAATTCCTGAAAGCCTTTGGGTATATAGCTGTTATCAGTTTACATAAATCAGAATCTACTAACTCCCATTCGTTGTAACTGACTGATCTCCCGTTAGTCAGTCGAATTGATCTTTTATCCTAATTCCTTCACAGACTGCAACTTTTACTCAGGGTTTGCGTCCAATTTTTAAACCAGAGATCTCCGGCCATCAATAAAATCAGCCTTTCAACACATTGCATTGTTCTATGTTATACTTAGTACCAATCTTTGTCCTGTAACTACCTAACAATAGTACCAAGCTAACCTAACTATTATGAAGACATTAATCACCATATTATTTCTTGGCGTTTCCGGAATTCTGACTGCTCAGACAACGATTCAGGGTTCTGTACGGGATGAGAATAATAGTCCTGTTGAATCTGCCAGCATTTCTCTTTATTCAGGAACGGACACCTCGGTCCAAAAAACAATTGCTACAGCAAAAGACGGCAGTTTTATATTTTCCAATATCCAGGCAGGCATGTATTATCTCCAGGTTTCCGTAGTAGGATATGTTACTGTCGAGAGCGCCATTATTAAAATAGCGCTGGGTGATAAAGTATTCATACAACCGGCTTTCAATCTTAAAAGGAATAGCAGTGAATTGCAGTCCGTGGCTGTGGTTTCTAAAAAGCCTTTTATCGAGCAAAAATCAGATCGTATACTCGTAAACGTGGATGCATCTCCGGCCAATGCCGGAACATCAGTGATGGATGTACTGGAAAAATCCCCGGGAGTATCAGTTGACAAGGATGGAAATATCAGTCTGAAAGGGAAACAGGGCGTTACGATCATGATTGACAACAGGCCTACTTATATGTCTGGGGCACAACTGGCAATATATCTGAAAAGCCTGCCTTCGTCCGCTATCGATCAATTGGAAATTATGACTAACCCTTCCGCAAAATATGATGCAGCGGGTAATTCAGGAATTATCAATATAAAAACAAAGAAAAATAAGGCGAGAGGCTTTAATGGATCAGCCACTTTAACCTATACACAGGGTGAGTATGCGAAACCCGGCGGCAGTCTGAATTTAAATGACCGCGAACATAAATTTAATTTCTTCCTCAATGGGGGATATACATATTGGCAGGGGTTCCAGGATTTGAACATTAATAGAAATTACCTGGACGCCGGAACCGATAATATTAATTCAATTTTTACGCAGAACACACATATGAAATTTCTATCTCCTGAAATAAATTTAAAATTAGGAGCCGATTATTTTCTCGACAGTAAAACCACTTTTGGAATCGTTTTAAGCGGTTATCAGAATAACGAAACAAATCATTCGGTCAGTAATATTGCTTTGAAGAATGCAGACAATATCCCTGATTCACTGGTGCAGTCCATAGGCAATATTCATGGCAAATGGTCTAATAGCACAGTGAACCTGAATTTCAAAAGACAATTTGATTCCAGTGGTCGCGAACTGACTGCAGATGCAGACTATATATATTACAAATCAACCAGTGATCAACTATTTCAGAACTATACCTACGATCCAAATATGAAACCACTGTCTTCAAATACGCTCAGCGGGGATCTTCCTTCCACCATTCATATATACAGTTTAAAAACTGACTACACCCATCCGTTTCATAATGATTTTAAACTGGAGGCTGGCTTGAAAACCAGTTTTGTCGCGACCGATAACAAAGCGAATTATTTTGATGTAAATGGAAACGAATATATTCCCGATACATCCAAGACCAATTATTTTGTTTATCATGAAAATATAAATGCTGCTTACTTTAGTCTGACAAAAAAATATAAGAAATGGAATTTCCAGGCGGGTCTGCGTGTGGAGAACACTAATTACGATGGTCATCAATACGGTAACATATATACGGTGAAAAACAACGATTCTTCTTTTAAAAAATCATACTTCAATGCTTTTCCCACCGCCTACATATCTTATGAATTGAATGACAAGAATACATTCAATGTGAATTTCGGACGACGGATAGACCGGCCCGACTATGGTGACCTGAACCCGTTCTTATTTTTTTTGGATGAATATACTTACCAGGCCGGTAATCCTTACCTGCAACCCCAGATCAGCACAAATATTGAACTGTCTCATACATACCACAATATGCTGACGACAACATTAAACTACAGCAACACGCAAAATTACTTTTCGGAAACATTTGAACAGGATGGTCATGCTACTATCGTGAGACGCGGGAATATCGGCAGAAGAGAAAACGCAGGGATTGCGGTCAGTCTAAGCTTGCCGGTAACAAAATGGTGGAATTCGACCATCTATGTAAATGTTAACTACAATCATTTCACCGGCGAATTATATGGAGAAGTATTGGATGTAAATGCTATCCAGGGAATGGGAAACATGACAAACATGTTCAAATTCAAACATGGATGGAGTGCCGAGTTATCCGGCTGGTACAGAACCAGCGGGATCGAAGGGCAGATTTATATTTTACCCATGGGTCAGACTTCAACCGCTATTGCAAAACAAATCATGAAGGATAAAGGGACGTTGAAGCTGGGGCTCCGGGATATTTTTTACACCCAACAGGTGAGGGGAACTATCGACTTTCAACAAACAGAAGCAACTTTTCATAATTCCAGGGATAGTCGTCAGCTCAGTCTGACATTTACCTACCGCTTTGGACATGCCGTAAAGGGAGCACAGAATAACCATCATACAGGCGGGGCAGATGATGAATCGAGCAGAATAAAAAAAGGCGGCAATAATTAGTTTGTGTGTTTTAAGAATAAAGCCCTGCCCGGTAACCGGGCGGGCTTTTTATTTTTTACTTTTGTCTTATAATATCTGAATATGCCTTCATTTGATATCGTAAGCAAAATAGATGCACAGACACTGGATAACGCCGTAAATGTTACCAAAAAAGAAATTCAAAACCGTTTTGATTTCAAGGATTCTCCTGTTTCCATTGAACTGAATAAAAAAGAAATGAAAATCGATCTGGAAGCGGCCAGCGATATGAAAATCAAACAGATCACAGACGTTCTCATCAGCCGGTCGATCAAACAGGGTATAGATCCGCTTGCTTACGATATGTCCAAAGAACCATACCCCAGCGGCAAGGTCACTAAAATGGAAGTTCCTGTAAGAAATGGTCTCAAACAGGAGGACGCTAAAAAAATAGTCAAATTGATAAAGGATTCCGGAATGAAGGTCCAGGCTGCCATCATGGACGATCTAGTGCGGGTAACTGGCAAAAAATTAGATGATTTACAGTCAGTTATGCAGCTTTGCCGAACTTCTAATGTAGGAGTGCCGTTGCAGTTTGATAATATGCGTTCTTAAGCTTAAAGCGGAAGGCTCAAAGCTTAAAGCCAGTGGTAACTCGACCTCTTGCAGCATTAAGGACATGTTCAAACGCTATCAGATACGTAAATCCCGGGAGTCTTCCGGGAGGTTCCCGGGACGTTCCCGGGACCCCTGGCCCATAAACTTCCTTTTGTTTTCTATTAACCATCGAATTGTTTCCGAAAGACTCAGCCTTCAGAGCCGTCCGGTTGCCATTTCAGAACCAAAGACCAGGGCCTGATAAACTTTGGTACTAACTCCAAAAATGCCTAATTTCGCGCTCCCTTTCGTGCCGGGACTGAAAATTAAAAAGCACGGCTAAATAAATGTTATGAAAAAGAATTTGCATCCTGAAAATTATCGCCTGGTCGTATTTCGCGATATGAGTAATGGCACGAGTTTTATTACCCGGTCATCAGCCAACTCTCGTGAAACAATCAAATGGGAAGATGGTAATGAATATCCCCTGATTAAATTGGAAATTTCAAATACTTCTCATCCTTTTTTCACTGGTAAGAATATGCTGGTGGATACTGCCGGTCGAATTGACAAGTTTAAAAAACGCTACGAGAAAAAATCATAATAATTATATTTCTGTAAAGAATCCTCCCGCCGGAAGCGTGGAGGATTTTTTTTTGAAATCAGATTAAAGACTAGTTTTAATTAATGAATGCACCTTCGCTGGTTAGCGGTTCCTTCGAGGATGATTTCTTCCCCTTTTCATTGACCCGGTCTTTGGCAGATATTCGCTGCGGTATCTTAACCATTCGGGAAAAGTGGAATTATCTTCTGAAAAACAATCTTTCGTTTCCACCCGGGATTTCGATAGCCGCCAATGTCATTCCCGACCAGGACTTGCTTGATTTAATCCGGGAAACAAATTCAATATTGAATCCGGAGAAAACGATCAGGCTTTTACAGCTCCCGGACATCCTGTATTATAATCTGACAGAAATAAAAAAAGATTTTGATCTCATAACGAAGGGACGCCAGACGGAAGGGATTTCTACAACCAATAAATCCACGGGCTCCGAAATTTTTATAGAGAAGGGCGCGGTTGTTGAACATTGCTATTTAAACGCAGTTGAAGGACCCATTTATATTGGCAAAGATGCATTGGTAATGGAGGGTTCTATGATCCGCGGGCCTTTCGCACTGGGAGAAAAGTCCGTGGTTAAAATGGGCGCAAAAATTTACGGAGCCACATCAACAGGACCGAATTGTGTTATAGGAGGAGAAATCAAGAATTCTGTAATGTTTGGATATTCCAATAAGGCACACGACGGCTACCTCGGTGACTCGGTTATTGGCGAATGGTGTAATCTGGGAGCCGGCAGCACAAATTCCAATATGAAGAATAGCGGAGGAGAGGTCAGACTTTGGAATCCGATAAAAAAAACATCGTTCAGGGCAGGACTGAAATGTGGATTGATGATGGGCGATTACTCCCGGTCAGCAATCAATACTTCATTCAACACCGGCACGGTTGTGGGGCCTGCTTCTCATGTATTTGGAAATGGAGCCACACCGTCTTATCTTCCAAGCTTTAGCTGGGGTTATCAGAATGAGCGATACGATTTTGAGAAAGCCCTCCAGCATATCGGCAAATGGAAAAAACTGAAAGGTCATATTCTGAGTGAACAAGAAATAAAAAAATTAAAAAATATTTTTGATCAACAAAACCAATTTAAATGAGAAAGCAAATTGCTGCGGCAAGCTGGAAGATGAATCTGACTTATCAACAGGCTACTGCCTTACTGCAATCCTTCAATTCTGCTGAAATCTCATTGAAAGAAAATCACGAAGTTATATTCGCAGTACCCTTTCCTTATCTGACAATGGCTGTCAGTGGCGTTCAGCATAAAAAGGGTTTTTTTATCTCTGCCCAAAATTGCTCTGATAAAAAATCCGGCGCTTACACTGGCGAAGTATCAACGGAAATGCTAAGGTCGGTCGAAGTGACATTTTGCCTGGTTGGCCACAGTGAGCGTCGCGAGTATTTTGGAGAAAGCAATCTGATGCTGGCTGACAAATTAAATTTTTGCCTGTCAAATGGGATTACTCCGATATTTTGTTGTGGGGAAGCTTTGGCAATCAGAGAAAAAAATCAACAAAATAACTATGTTGAACAACAATTGAGACAGTCCCTATTTCATCTTTCCCGTGAGGAAATACTAAAAATTGTGATTGCCTATGAACCCATCTGGGCCATCGGAACCGGCAAAACGGCCAGCACTGAACAGGCACAGGAAATGCATGCGTTTATACGCGCTGCTTTGAAAAATCAATATGATGCTGCAATTGCAGATCAGATTTCTATTTTATACGGGGGAAGTGTAAAAGCTGCCAATGCAAAAGAAATTTTCGGTAGTAAAGACGTAGATGGAGGTTTGGTTGGTGGAGCATCTCTTAATGCAGCAGAGTTTATCGAAATCATCAAAGCCCTGAAATAATAATGAGAAAGAATACCCGCCATGTTCTTCAACATATATTATGGCGTGGTTTATATTTATTTTCTGTTCTTCTCTTAAACATATGGATCGCCCGCTATTTTGCAGCTGAAAAAAGCGGACAGATTTTTTTTATTATCAACAACCTTTCACTGATATTACTCCTGGTGGGTATCAGTCTCGAATCCGGTGCTGCTTATTATATTGCTTCTGACAAGCTGGAAGCCTCACTGATGGCCAATTTTTGCCTTGTTTGGGCCACTGGAGCCTCGTTCATAGCACTTGTCATATGGGGAATCGTACTGTACTCAATGCATTCAGCCTATCTGGCAAATCCCAGATTTTTAATATCCAGTTTTTTCTTTATCCTGGGTGTTTTGTTTACCACCTATTTTACTTCATTATTCTATGCAAAAAAGGAATTCGGACTTCCGAATAAAATTCTTTTCCTGGTTAATATCGTACTGATCATTTTCCTGATTTCAGGACGAAACAGTATAATCGTGAGGACGAATTTTATCGAATTGTATTTCTTTAGTTTTTTTTTGCAGGGGTTTCTTTTGAGATCATTTTTCTATCGGAAATATGCCTATAAAGGAAACAGGATGTTTCCTGCAACCCCATTATTGAAACGGGTCATCCGCTATGCGCTCTATGCACTGACAGCCAACCTGGTTTATTTTCTTGTGAACCGGATCGACTATTGGTTCGTAGAATATTATTGTTCTAAATCAGCATTGGGCAATTATATTCAGGCTTCCAGGCTTGCCCAGATGCTTCTGATTCTTCCTTCCATACTGGCGTCCACATTGTTTCCCATTTTTTCTTCTCAGGAGAATTCAGGAACCCGGTCACAGCTCACCGCGGCTTTGCGAGTTTTACTTTGGATGAATACCGGAATTTGTGTACTGATCATTGCTGCCGGCTGGTATTTCATTCCGCTGGTTTTTGGCTCGTCTTTTAGTATCATGTATATTCTTTTTATATATCTGATCCCGGGTATTCTTTGTACGTCTATGAACTATCCGCTGAGCGCCTGGTTTTCTGCGGCAAACCGGATTGGCGTCAATATCAGGGGCGCATTACTCGCTTTGATGGTTATATGTACCGGAGATATATTCCTGCTTCCCCACGCAGGTATCATAGCTGCACCCGTCGTAAGCAGCGCCGGATATTTTAGTTACTATTGTTATACGTTGTATATGTATCGTAAAGAAAATAGAGTTCCCTGGAATGAACTTTTAATCATCCGGAAATCAGATTTATTGCTGACACGACAGGCGATCGAATCCAGGAAAGACCAGTTTCCGCCCGAAGGTACTTTTGTCCAAAACTCAACCACATGAAGAAGATTCTATGGCTGACAAGCTGGTATCCAAATTCGACAGATCCCTTTAATGGGGACTTTATTAAACGCGAGGCGGAAGCAGTTTCTATATATCAACCCCTGCAAATTTTACATGTTGCAAAATTTAACCCGCAGTCCATCTCTGCGGAAAAAGACTATTCTGATTTTCACAGTCGAAATCAAAATCTGGAAGAACATATTTTATACTACTCATCCAGAAGTAATGAGCGTTCGGTTTTGTCGAGATACCATTCTTTAAAAACTTATATAAACCGGCATCTGGAATTCATGAAGCAACTTCGAAAAAATGATCAATGGCCTGATCTGATCCATGTCCAGGTGGCCATGAAGGCTGGGCTGGTGGCACTATATTTAAAATGGAAATATGGAGTTCCCTATGTTCTGACGGAACATTGGTCCGGGTATTATCCCGTATCAAAAGACAGTTTATATAAAAAATCTGTACTAACGCGATTTCTGACCCGTTTGATTATTAAGCATGCAGCCCGATTTCTGCCGGTGAGTGAAGATCTGGGACAAGAAATATCCCGGCATTGGATACCGGTACCATTTCAGAAAATTCCAAATGTTGTCAACACGAATTTATTTCATGTCTCTGAAAAGAAGGGCGCTGGTGTCTTTAGATTCATCCATATCTCAACCCTGTTATACCCAAAAAATCCGGAAGGAATCATAAAGGCATTCGTCGCATTGTTGAAACAGGACATCCATGCAGAATTGATATTGGTTGGACCGCTAAATCCTTCGATACTTGCACTCATTAAGGCAAGTGGTTTACAACCGGATCAACTTATTTATACAGGCGAAATCCCTTATGAACAAGTGGCTGTCGAACTCCGAAAATCTTCCGCTCTGGTCATGTTCAGCTTTTACGAGAATATGCCCTGTGTTGTACTCGAAGCCCTTTGCAGTGGAATTCCGGTGATAGCGACAAGGGTAGGGGGCATTTCTGAAATTGTGGGGAATGAAAACGGTATATTAATAAATCCGGGGAAAGAAATGGAATTGCTGAATGCCATGAAAGATATGATCAGAAATTATCATCGTTTTGATCGCGGGAAGATAAGCCGGGACGCATCAGCTCAGTTTTCTTACGACGTAATCGGCAAAAAAATATCTGATATTTATCAGGCAATCCCCGAAAAAAAATAATCAGCGGTGATCAGTATATTTATTTGCCGGCAGAATATTGGCCAGTTCATCCATCTCAACTTTCTGTGTCGCGTCAGATTCTCTGATAGCGAGCGCTTCCTTTAATTGTTCCGCCGTTCGTATACCAATTATTGCAGAAGTGATGGCCGGATGATTTAAAACATATCGAACGGTCGTTTCCAGGGGAGTCGATGTTGTTCCTGAAACCACTTTGACTGCCGCTGCGGCCTGTGCAACCTCTTGTGTAGAATAATTTAAATAACGTTCCGCCGGTTTTGATACCAGAAGCCCTTTGGCGATAGACCCCCTCGCCAAAACTCCAATGCGGTTTTCTTTTAATAATGATAGCATTTCTTCTTCGGGCCGGCGGTCGAGCAGACTATACTGCATCATTACGCTAATCATGGAGGATCGTTTGACGTATTCCCTGATTACATTCGGACGGATCGATGAAATTCCATAGTACCTGATTTTCCCCGACGCTTTCAGCAATTCGAATGCTTCGATTACATCATCGATGGGATCATCTATCGTACCCCCATGCAACTGGTATAAATCAATATAGTCTGTTTGTAATCTTTTAAGACTTTGATCAACAGACGAAAGAATATACTCTTTTGAAGGATTCCAATCCCATCCTGACTTATCGGCTCTCCACTGATTCCCAACCTTTGTGGCGAGGATAATTTTGTTTCGCATTCCCAAAAAGGCACGTCCCAGCATAATTTCATTTTGCCCCTCGTGATACATGTCGGCTGTGTCAAAATAATTGATGCCTCCATCCATCGCCTGATGTAAAATATTTCCGGATCCGGAATCCTTGGGGTCCAGCGACATGCAGCCAAAACCCAGACGGCTTATATTCAACTCAGATTTTCCTAAATAACAATACTCCATCAAATAAAATTACGCGTGATTTGAGTAAGTACTTTTTTTTCTTTGCTTTTATTTCTATACCCAAAAATTGCCGCAAAGAAGGTCATTACATCAAGGCCCTGTATACACTCCCGGATATTACTATCTTTGAGCTATGGATGAAGGAGTACCGAAAAAAAATCTACCCAGAAAAATTAGGAGATGGCTCAAGTGGATTTTTGACCGACCCGGAAATGAAAAAATCAAATTAAATTTTTTACGTGCGATTCCTTTTTGGGTTGCATCTTTACTTACCGGTTTGTTAGCAGTTTTCTATTCTAAAATATTTTTGTTGGCCGAAACCCAGGCCGATAATTTATTTAATTCGCTTCACTGGATTAGCTTTATCATCACGCCTGCTTTTTTTCTGATGGCGTGGTGGCTTGTTGTCCGCTACGAAAAATTTGCCGGCGGAAGTGGTATACCTCAGGTGATGGCCGCCATTGAACTGGCCACGCCGGGCAGCTATCATAAAACCCGCAGGCTGTTAAGTATCCGGGTAATTATCGTAAAGATCATTTCCAGTTTTTTTATGATTCTGGGTGGTGGAGTCATTGGACGTGAAGGACCGACAATCCAGATTGCCGGTTCAGTGTTCCGGAAAATAAATCAGATACTGCCTGCCTGGTGGCCCAAAATATCAAAAAGAAATATGATTATGACCGGGGCTGCGGCAGGCCTGGCAGCAGCATTCAATACACCATTGGGAGGAATCGTTTTCGCCATCGAAGAACTAACAAAAACGCATATAAGCTATTTCAGAACCGCACTTTTCACCGCCGTTATTATTGCCGGGCTGACAGCGCAGGGGTTATTCGGTCCCTATCTCTACCTGGGTTATCCGGTAATTAAAGGTTTATCGGTTTATATCTTTCTTGCCGTGATTTTAGTGGCTTTACTTACCGGGCTCGCAGGAAGCATAACGGGCAGGATGTTGCTGGCTATGATTAATTTAAGAACACGTTTTAACAAACACCGGCAGCAGGTGTTTTTTGTTTTTGTATGTGGACTCGCAGTAGCCACTTTGGGTTTCCTAAGTAACATAGACCTGATTGGTTCAGGAAAAACCATCATGACAAAAGTATTATTTACTTCAGATAAATATCTTCCCTGGTATGCGCCCATTATTCGTATTTGCGGATCTGTTTTTTCTTTTAGTACGGGTGCCGCGGGTGGTATTTTTGCGCCGGCGCTTAGTTCCGGGGCCTGTATAGGATCTGTTCTATCCAGTTGGATGAATCTGTCCGATTCAAATAGTAACCTGATCATTCTTTCAGGCATGGTAGGATTTCTTACCGGCGTCACAAGAACTCCGTTTACATCGTCGATCATAGTTTTGGAAATGACCGATCGTCATAACCTCATTTTCTACCTGATGCTGGCAGGGATGTTTGCAGGAATGGTTTCCCTGCTGATCGACAAGCATTCATTTTATGATCATCTCAAAATTCGTTACCTGAGGCAAATTGAATTAGAAAACACAGTTTAAGACGCCTGAAATAGATATTTTTTTTCAATGCTCACATTTCTTCACTTCTACAGGATCACATTAAAATCCAAGGCGCCAGCCTTGGGTTTTTTATGTACCTTCGCGGCTCTTTAAAATGGAAAGGAACCCCATGAAGAATATCCGGAATTTTTGTATTATAGCCCATATCGATCACGGAAAATCTACTCTGGCTGACCGCCTTTTACAAGTGACGCATACAATCACTGAGCGTGAAATGAAAGATCAGGTTCTGGACGACATGGACCTGGAACGGGAAAAAGGCATTACGATAAAAAGTCATGCAATACAGATCAATTACCAGCAAAATAATCAGGATTATATTTTAAACCTCATTGATACACCGGGGCATGTAGACTTCAGTTACGAGGTAAGCCGCGCACTGGCAGCTTGTGAGGGAGTTCTTTTACTGGTAGACGCATCCCAGGGTATCCAGGCACAAACCATTTCAAACCTCTATCTGGCTATTGAGAACGATCTGGAAATAATACCAGTGATTAATAAAATTGATATGGATGGTGCGATGGTGGAAGAAGTCACTGACCAGATCATCGACCTCATCGGCTGCAAAAAAGAATCCATCCTGCTGGCGAGTGCCAGAACAGGGCTGGGCGTGGAAGCAATCCTCGAAGCGATTATAGAACGAATACCTCCTCCCGAGGGCGATCCGAATATTCCTCTACAGGCTCTTATATTCGACAGCGTTTTTAATTCTTTCCGGGGCATTATTGTTTATTACCGGATCCTGAACGGAGTTTTGAAAAAGGGCGATAAAATCAAGTTCGTTTCCACTGATCAGGAATATTTTGCGGATGAAGTTGGTATCCTCAAACTCGGACTGGTGCCGAAACCGGAGGTCAGTGCGGGCGATGTGGGTTATATTATTACGGGTATTAAAAATGCCAAGGAAGTAAAAGTGGGCGATACCATAACGCTGAGTTCCAATCCGAATCCCGCAATGATCCAGGGCTTTCAGGAAGTGAAGCCGATGGTTTTCGCCGGCATTTTTCCAGTCCTGACAGAGGACTTTGAAGAACTCCGTGAATGCATGGACAAACTTCAGCTCAACGATGCTTCGTTGACTTACGAATTAGAAACTTCTCAGGCGCTTGGGTTTGGCTTCCGTTGCGGTTTTCTGGGCATGTTGCATATGGAAATCATTCAGGAACGTCTGGAAAGAGAGTTTAATCAAACTGTTATTACTACTGTTCCCAACGTAAGTTTCATTGCACATACCACCAGGGACGAAACCATTATGGTAAATAATCCTTCTGAAATGCCCGATCCTACGCGGACAGACAGGATCGAAGAACCATACATCAACGCACAGATTATTACTAAACCTGAATACATTGGGAATATCATTACTTTATGTTTAGGTAAAAGAGGTATACTATTGAATCAGCACTATTTAACTCCTACAAGAGTAGAGCTGCATTTTGAAATGCCACTTACCGAAATTGTATTCGATTTCTATGATAAATTAAAAAGTCAGACAAGGGGCTATGCTTCTTTTGACTATCATCCGATCGAATACCGTGATGCAGATATTGCCAAAATGGATATTCTGCTGAATGGAGAGAAAGTAGATGCGCTGAGTGCCCTGATACACCGGAGCAGGGCAGCGGATTTCGGCCGCAAGCTGTGTGAAAAACTGAAAGAACTTCTTCCACGTCAGCAATTTCAGATTGCCATTCAGGCAGCTATCGGTTCTAAGGTAATCGCCCGTGAAACGATCAGTGCTTTACGAAAAGATGTGACGGCAAAATGTTACGGTGGAGATATCTCGCGAAAAAGAAAACTACTCGAGAAGCAAAAGGAAGGGAAGAAACGCATGCGGCAGGTGGGAAATGTTGAGATTCCGCAGGAAGCTTTTCTGGCCGTACTAAAGCTGGATGAATAATTTAGTATAAGAGTGTAGGAGTATAAGAGTATGGGAGTGAAAAAAACACTCTTATACTCCTATACTCTTATACTCTTCACTCTTTTTTCTTCACTTCTTCGGCGGTTGCTTCAGCAGGTTCTCGTCAATTCCTCCTGCATCATTCAGTATTTTCTTTTCCACCGGAAACTGCCCTTCCTGCAGAGTGGCGTTGAAGACTTTGTTAACGTGCAGCCACTGGTTGTTCTTCCAAACAAATCCTTCATAATCACCATCCGGCACATAACTTTCTTTTCGGTTTGGTTCGTCGGTTTCAGAAACCAGGTGATCATAAACAATCATATTCAGCGAGGAATCGTAGTTGAAAGTAGTGACGGCTTCTTTTTTATATTCTATAAAAAACCGGTCAACTTCCTTTTTTGAAGCTTTGGCAGAATCATCCTTAAAAGAAAAATAAGGTCCGCCAAATACCGGTTGTCCCTGTTCGTTGAATGTGAGCACCTCCATCCATTTTTTATTGCTGTTGATAGTAAAGTCATCAAAACCAAGAAGCGTATAAACATTTTTCCCATTGATATTCTTCTCTATAATCCGGTAATAAATCGCACCAATCCAGTTATTTGCTCCGCGTATCGAATCCTGAGGTTTTTTGCAAAACATTGAAACATCATGTAAAGGAGTCAGCTTTAACGAACCATCTGAAGTGCGCATCTGGATCGCTCCTCTCTGAAGAAAAACATAAGCATCTTTTTTTATCTGCCAGGTGAATATCCGAAAACTGCTGTCTGGAGCATATAGTTTTGAAATAGTGAGAAGCGAATCGAATGGATAATAAAATGAATTTGTGATTTTTAACGATCTGACAAACATTCTGATGAATGAACTGTCTGCACGGAATCGCTGATTCGGCTCAGGTGCATTGACGATATTATCTGCCAGCGATTTTAAGGAATCCTGCTGTTTCTCAAATTGTGAAAGTTCATTTGCTGATATATGTTTAACAGCTGAAACCTGTCCCAGGCCTTTTATTGAATACAGGCATAAAAGCGAGAGCAGCAGAAAAACATACTTTTTCAGGGTCATGGATATAATTTAGGAATCCGTTACAATTTACAAGTAAGATCATCAAATCCCCATGCAAATTATAAGACTTTTAAAATTTTATGATTTTCTCAGAGCTATTGTGAAATCATCCAAATTGTTAAAATGCAGGTCAATGAATTCATCAGGCAATTCACGATCCGGATCGGTGGTTTTTAGGAAAACTGTTTTCATACCGGCATTT
>DASXKM010000643.1:0-4282 GCA_036496825.1 Puia sp.
TTACCAAAGTATTATATGACAAGGATAAGAAAAGGGCCACCGGCGTGGAAGTATTGGATGGACAGACAAATAAAACCTACACTTATTATGCAAAAATCATTTTCCTGAATGCCTCCACTTTCAACAGCGCCTGGATATTGATGAACTCTGCAACGGATATCTGGCCCGATGGACTGGGAAGCAGTAGCGGAGAGCTGGGTCATAATGTGATGGACCATCACCTGGACGTTTCTGCAGGTGGTGTTGTGGAAGGGTATGAGGATAAATATTATTATGGCCGCCGGGCCAACGGAATTTATATTCCCCGCTACAGGAATTTCTTTGGCGACAAACGCGATTATCTGCGTGGTTTTGGTTACCAGGGTGGAGGCGGTCGATTAGGATGGGATCAAAATGCCGGATCAGAATATTCGATTGGTACGGATTTAAAAGAGAAACTCAGCGAGCCGGGACCATGGACTTTTGGAATCGGTGGCTTCGGTGAAACACTCCCCTATCATGAAAATAAAGTGACGCTGGATAAAACGAGAAAAGATAAATGGGGACTCAATGTGCTGGCCTTTGATGCGGAACTAAAAGAGAACGAAAAGAAAATGCGTAAGGATATGCTCAATGATGCCGTCGAAATGATGGAGGCATTGGGGGTAAAAAATATTAAGTCGTATAATGATAATCCATACCTGGGTCGTGGCATCCATGAAATGGGGACAGCTCGTATGGGCAAAGATCCCAAAACCAGTGTGCTGAATAAATGGAACCAGGTCTGGGATGCGCCAAATGTTTTTGTAACCGACGGATCCTTTATGACTTCTGCCGCCTGTCAAAATCCTTCACTTTCTTATATGGCTTTTACCGCAAGAGCTGCTGACCATGCCGTGAGTGAGCTGAAGAAGAATAACTTGTGAGAGGTGTTACTCACACAACCATCGTACAAACGGCTGATCAGATATTTCAATACTCCTTGATTAAAACATCCGTCGAAATATTCAACCGGGTATTGATTTTTCTGATCATATCGAGTGAAAGCTTTCTTTTCCCGTTCATAATCTCGCTTACCCGGCTCTTAAAACCAATTATATTAGCGAGATCTTTTTGAGTTAAGCCCACATCGTACGATATCCAAATTAATCCTAACTTTTCCTGATTTCCTTTCCCTACAGAAGCTGCAAAACCAGCCATCACCTCTAATATGTTATGTCTAAGAAGAAAGTAGTTCAGCTCGAAAAATCAAATGCGAAGCTTGCAAAAGAGCTGCTCCGGAAAGAACGTGAACTTAAAATAGAATCATCACTAGAAAAAGTGCGCATCCTGGCCCTGGCGATGAAACAGCGTGATGACATGCTTAAGATATGCAAGGCCATTTCCGCTCAGTTGAAAGTATTCGGCGTAAAAGAAATCCGGAATGTGCAAACGGCAATTTTTTACCAGGAGAAAAGCACTTATGTGAATTATGAGTATTATACCAGGCACAAAAAATCTTTAATAACCGAGACATTTTATAATAAAGACGATATCCATAAAGCCTTCGCCAAAAACATGCTGAAGGGTAAGGGTGAAATCTTTTTCCGCCATATCAGGGGGAAAAAAGTAAAAGAATGGCTGAATGAGCAAAAAAACACCAACGTATTCATAGACGAATTTCTGGAAACCGCTTCTTCCCTTAACTATTACTGGTATTCTCTTGGCCCGGTTGCATTGGGCATTTCTACCTATCATCCGCTGACAAAAGATGAGCTTGCATTATTCCATCGTTTCGTGAATGTATTTGAACTGGCTTATCGAAGATATTTTGATATTGAAAATGCTGAAGCCCAGGCAAAGGAAGCACTGATCCAGGCATCGCTGGAAAAAGTACGCGCAGGTTCTTTGGCTATGCAGAAAAGCGATGAATTGAAAGCAGCAGGCGAATTACTATGGCATGAATTAGGCAAGTTGGGTATCAAAAGTCTTTCCAGCGGTTACGTGGTCATGGACGAGGAAGAAAAAATGGGATGGACATATGCTCCGAACCCTGCAACAGGCAAGATTCATGAACCAATGGGGCTTGTGCATACTGAAACCAGGGAGATGCGTAAAGTTCTTTCATGCTGGAAAAAAAAGGAACCGTTCAGTATCATTGAGATGAATGAGCAGGAAACAATCGCACATCAGACTTTTGTAGCTGAGAATGGTATGCTAAAGAACGGAATGAATTCCCGCTGGATAACGGCAGAACAGCTCATCGCGCTTTCGCCCAAAAGATTGTTGCTGCAGAATTTCAATTTCGATCAGGGTTATCTGATGATTGTCGGTGGTAACCGCCTGAATGAAAAAGAGATTGAACTAATGCTTCGGTTTACCAAAGTATTTCAGCAGGCATACACCCGCTTCCTCGACCTGCAAAAAGCAGAAGCGCAGACGAGAGAAGCGCAGATCGAAGCGGCGTTGGAAAGAGTGAGAAGCCGCAGTATGGGCATGCGAATAAGTGAAGAACTGAAAGAAGTCATTAAAGTAGTTTATGATCAGTTCATTCATTTAAATATCAATATTGATCATGCAGGTTTTGTGGTGGATTACACACCCATGGGTGACTGGCATTTCTGGATTGCCGACAAACAGGATATTCCCGCTAAAATATCTACTCCCTATTTCGATTCTGTGTGGGGAAATGATTTTAATGAAGCAAAAGAAAAAGGGAAAGATTTCTTTCCGACTTATTTAAATTTCGAAGACAAAAATAAATTTTATCAGAAACTTCTGTCGTTTGTTCCCGGCTTACCGGAAGAAACAATAAACTTCTATTTTAACTGTCCGGGTCTCGCTGTTTCAACGGCATTGTCAGAAACTGTTTCTCTTTACATCGAAAACTTTTCAGGAATTCCTTATACAGATGAAGAGAATAAAATACTCATGCGTTTTGGGAAAGTATTTCAGCAAACATATACCCGGTTTCTTGATCTGCAAAAAGCAGAGGTCCAGGCCATGGAAGCCACCAGGCGCGCCTCGGTTGACAGGATCCGCGCCGAGATTGCTTCTATGCGCACCACGTCAGACCTTGAAAGAATTACTCCGTTAATCTGGAACGAACTCACAACGATCGGCGTGCCTTTTACCCGTTGCGGCGTATTCATTATGAATGAAGAGCAGCAGCAAATAAATATATTCTTATCTACGCCGGAAGGGAAGCGTGTTGCCGCTTCCTTTCAATTACCATACACTGCGAATCAGGAGACCATGCAGATTGTTCTGCATTGGAACAGAAAGGAAATGTACAGGCCACACTGGGACGAAGCCGCTTTTATTGATTTCACGAAAGTGCTTGGAGAGAGAGGCTCCATCACGACAGGCGAAAAATTTCTGGTGGAAAGTCGCCCGGATGATCTGTACCTGCACTTCCTTCCCTTTCAGCAGGGCATGTTGTATGTGGGGGATACCAGGCCATTGGGTGACGGGCACCTGCAACTGGCACAGGCACTTGCCGAAGCTTTTTCTACGGCCTATCTGCGCTACGAAGATTTCAACAAGCTGGAATCCGCGAAAGTGCAGATTGAAAAAACCCTGGTGGATCTCAAACAGGCACAATCGCAACTGGTACAGGCTGAGAAAATGGCTTCGCTTGGTGAGCTTACGGCGGGCATTGCACACGAAATACAAAACCCGCTCAACTTCGTAAATAATTTTTCAGAAGTAAATAACGAATTAATAGAAGAGCTGACTGCAGAACGTGCAAAACCAACAACTGAAAGAGACGAAATGCTGGAGAATGAAATACTGGATAACATCAAACAAAATCTCGAAAAGATAAACAATCACGGTAAGCGTGCCGACGGAATCGTGAAAGGCATGCTGCAACATTCACGTTCCAGCTCCGGACAAAAGGAACTCACCGATATTAATGCGCTTGCGGATGAATATCTCCGCCTGGCTTATCACGGATACCGCGCGAAAGAAAAATTTTTCAATGCAAAGCTTGAAACCGATTTTGATAAAGGCATTGAAAAAATAAATGTCGTTTCCCAGGATATTGGAAGAGCACTACTGAACCTCATCAATAATGCTTTTTATGCAGTGAATGAGAAGCGGAAAGTGGAAGACACAGGGTACGAAGCCGCGATAAAAATGACTACCCGGAAGGCTGACAATCAGATTTTCATTACGGTTAGTGACAATGGCAGCGGAATTCCCAAAAACATAGTGGACAAAATCTTTCAGCCTTTCTTCACTTCCAAACCCACAGGCAGTGGAACCGGATTAGGTTTGAGTCTGGCATACGATATTATCAAAGCTCATGGAGGTGAAATAA
>DASXKM010000644.1:0-6248 GCA_036496825.1 Puia sp.
ATTCTTCACGTGCAGGCTCCATTAAGGGAGAATGAAATGCACCCCCCACCGGTAATACAATGGCGCGGCGGGCTCCGGCAGCTTTCATCTTTTCGCACCCGATTTCAATTCCCTTTAACGAACCACTGATCACCACCTGTCCGGGACAATTAAAATTCGCGGCCACGAGTACTTCACCGGTTTCTGCTTCCACTTCACGGCAAATGGATTCTACATTTTCATCTTCCAGTGCCAGCACGGCAGCCATCGTTCCCGGATTTGAAATACATGCTTTTTGCATGGCGGATGAACGGATGATCACCAGTTTCATACCGTCTTCAAAGCTTAAAACACTGTTTGCCACAAGCGCGGATAGTTCACCGAGTGAATGACCTGCAACCATCTCGGGCCGCGCATTGTCGACTGTCTTGAATGCAATAACGGAATGAAGGAATATCGCGGGTTGTGTAACGTTGGTTTGTTTCAGATCTGCTTCGGATCCGGTAAACATAATATCGGAAAGCCGGAATCCGGCAATTTCGTTTCCCTGTTCAAATAGTTTCTTGGCAAAAGCACTTTTATCATAGTGGCTCTTTCCCATCCCCGGGAACTGAGAACCCTGTCCAGGAAAAACATAGGCGTGCTTCATATTTGACTTAGAGGTTAAAAAACAAATTTGCCACAAAGCACCGACTCAACAAAGAAAATCTTTCTTTAGGTCTAATTCAGATCAGAAGAAATCAGTTTGATAAATTCGGTTCTGGTTTCATTTTTTTGGAATTCTCCATAAAACGCTGAGGTTGTGGTCACTGAATTTTGTTTTTGCACCCCGCGCATCATCATACACAAATGAGATGCTTCAATTACGACGGCCGCGCCCAGGGGTTGAAGCGAATCTGTAATAGCATGTAAAATTTGCGTGGTCAGCCTTTCCTGAACCTGCAGCCGGCGGGCGAAGACATCTACAACACGCGCTACTTTGCTAAGGCCGGTGATCCAGCCATTGGGAATATAAGCGACATGTGCCTTTCCAAAAAAAGGCAGCATATGATGTTCACACAAACTGTAAATTTCGATGTCTTTCACGATGATCATTTCACTCATCGGTTCGTGAAACTTTGCCGAGTCAAGAATGGCATGAGCGTCCAGTTCATAACCCTGCATCATAAATTGCATGGCTTTAGCCACCCGTTCCGGTGTTTTGTCCAATCCCTCCCTGTTAGGATCTTCACCCAGATGACCTAGGATTTCTTTGTACCTGTTCATGAGAAATGCGGTCGTTTCTTCGTCGTACTGTTCTGTTTTTTTGTAGGCCATTTTTAGAGCTTAAGGCTTAAAGCGCGAAGCGTAAAGCCCGGTTTTTTTAAATTTCTAATCCTGTCTTTATAATGTTTCGTAATCTCTATTTGAAAATGCGTTAGGTTTTAGGTCTTGGGTTTTAAGCTTAGGCTTACCCCGGGTATTCCACAAAATTTCTCTCTGTTTCATACAGTCGAACTCTTAATCCCAGCGACTTGTCCAACTCCTTTCGCAGAATTTCATAAATAACAAACACGATATTCTCGGCTGTCGGGTTTAAGGACGCAAATTCCTTTGTGTCCAAATTCAGATTTTTATGATCAAATTTCGCAAGTACATTTTTTTGAATGATGGATGACAGATCCGACAGATTGATAACATATCCTGTTATGGGATCCGGAACACCTGTTACTTTTACCTCAAGATCGTAATTATGACCATGATAGTGCGGATTGGAACATTTTCCGAATTTCTCAAAGTTTTGTTCATCCGTCCACCCGGGAACGAAGAGCCGGTGGGCGGCATTAAAATGTTCTCTCCTGAAAATGGCAGTTTTTCTTTCCATAATGATTATCCGAAATATTCCACAAAAATGCGTGCAGTTTCATACAGTTTTACCGAATGCAATTCGATTTTTGATGGCAAATGACCGCTGAGCTGTTTCCAGATTCCCGCGACCAGATTTTCTGTAGAACACATCTGATCTTTCAGAAAATCCACTTCCACGTTCAGGTTTTTGTGATCCAGTTTTTCTGTCACCTGTTCCTTAATAATATTGCTCAGTTTCTTCACATCCATCAGAAACCCTGTTTCGGGATCCGGCTCACCTTTGATGGTAACATATAATTCGTAATTATGACCATGCCAGTTTTCATTTGCACAGGCCCCGAATACCTCTTCATTCTTCTCTCTTGTCCAGGAAGGATTATATAATTTATGGGCTGCATTAAAATGTTCGATTCTCGTCAAAAAGACCATCCATTGAAAATTTTTGCAAAGGTAATGCATCGGTCGGATTGGGTAGGTTTCCGGATATTTGCGTATGCACCTGCTCCTGCTGTCGGCAACAGATATTGAAATCAGCGAAACAGCCACCTGGCTCAGCAATCATTCTCTGGACCTTAACGCTTTAAAGCCCAAATTGTTGATCGGTGGAATCGGGCAATTACAAACCGCCTGGGCTTTGCAAAACAGAATCAGACTTGAACGACCAGACCTGGTTATTCAGGCAGGTATCGGCGGAGCGCCTGCAAAAGAAGATATCGGAAAAGTTTATGCCATCAGCTCTGAAAAAATTGCCGATCTCGGCGCAATGGAGAAAACCGGTTTCACTGATATCTTCGAAATGGGTCTGGAAAACCCTGACCGGTTTCCTTTCCACAACGGAAAACTGATCAATCCCTATAAATCCCTGCTGGACTGGACCCGCCTGCCCGTTTTGGATGGCGTAACCGTGAACGAAATCAAATCGTCCGAGTCAACGGGCTTTCAACGAAAATCCGTCCGGGTTGTTGAAAGTATGGAAGGGGCTGCGCTGCATTTTGTATGCCTGATGGAAAAAGTTCCCTTTATACAGATACGTTCTATATCAAATATCTCCGGCGACCGTGATAAAAGTCGCTGGAATATAAAAGAGGCAATTAAAAGCCTGCACGAACAATTGGTTATCATGATTCAAAAATTGGAAAAAGCCGATGAAACTCTCTTTAGGATTTAGTCCCTGTCCGAACGATACCTTTATTTTTGATGCGCTTGTAAACCGGAAAATTGATACCGGCAAATTTGAATTTGATGTCCAGCTGGAAGACGTGCAAACACTGAACCGCTGGGCGATGGAAAATAAACTGGATATCAGTAAAGTCAGTTATGGTGTATGGCCCCTTCTCCAGAAAAATTACTCGTTGCTGGATGCCGGAGGAGCCTTAGGAAGAGGTGTCGGTCCTTTACTCATCTCGACGAATAATATTCTGCTGAAAGATATTAATCAGCTAACTATTGCCATTCCCGGCGAACAAACTACAGCACATCTTTTATTCAGCATGGCTTTCCCGGATGCCAAAAGAAAAAAATTCATGGTCTTTAGCCAGATTGAATCCGCCGTTTTGAACGGAGAGGTGGATTGTGGTGTGATCATTCATGAAAATCGTTTCACCTATATGCAAAAAGGATTGGTAAAACAATTGGACCTCGGAGAATTCTGGGAACAAAAAACGAAATCACCGATACCTCTGGGAGGTATCGTGATCCGGAATAAATTTGCTGCTGAGGATCGCGCTGAGGTGGACCGGCTGATCCGTGACAGCGTGGCTTTTGCTGAAGCATACTACCCCGATCTGTCGGATTACGTAATACAAAACGCGCAGGAAATGCAGGAATCTGTGATGCGACAACATATCGATCTGTATGTAAACCAGTTTAGCTTGTCCCTTGGGGATGAAGGACGGCGGGCAGTTGAAGTTTTGATGGATGTTTACATGAAAATGAATACATTTTCATAATGTGGTGAATTTGAAATGGCAAAAAATGTAAAAATCAAAATGAAAAGTGGAAATGATAATTTGCAGATTTGAAATTTTTAACGATCAATGATCAGCGATCACCTGTCAAGCCCTCTTTATACACACGGATCGCACGGTCGCGTGCAAATGAATGCTCCACGATAGGTTCTGGATAACTTAACTCCTGCAAATCGGGCAGCCATTTCTTCACATAAGATCCTCCCGGATCAAATTTTTCCTGCTGAAGTGTTGGATTGAAGACCCTGAAATAAGGCGCCGCATCGCAGCCACTTCCTGCGGCCCATTGCCAGCCTCCGTTGTTGGAGGCGAGATCAAAATCCAGAAGCTTTTCTGCAAAATAGGCTTCACCCCAACGCCAGTCAATTAATAAATGTTTTGATAAAAAAGAAGCAGTCACCATTCGAATGCGGTTATGCATGAAACCCGTTTGATTGAGCTGACGCATGCCCGCATCCACCAGCGGATAACCCGTCAGGCCTTCACACCATCGGGAGAACTCCTGCTCATTATTTCTCCATTTGATATTTTCGTAAGCCTCTTTAAAAGCATGACCCTTTCCTACTTTCGGAAACTGCCATAGGATCATCTGGTAGAAATCCCGCCAGATCAGTTCGTTCAGAAAAACCGGATTCAGCATAAGGGCCTCTGTTGCCAGCTGTCTGATCGAAATCGTTCCAAATCTTAAATGGATTCCCAGGTGAGTGGTAGCGTCCAGACCCGGATAATCGCGTCGTTTATCATAACTGCTGATCAGATCACGGTCTACTACGGGCATTGGGAAAGTTTGACCGGCATTGGCAAATCCTATGACGGACAAATCGGGCAAACGAACGATTTCCTGCCGAAATAAATTTTTCAAATATTTCCCGGAAGGATAAGCATTCAGGTAATCGCCCCGTCCCCTGGTAAGCATACTTTTCCATTTGTTGCTGTAAGGCGTAAAAACGGTGTACGGTCGTCCGTCTTCTTTCAAAACTTCCTGTTTTGAAAAAATAACCTGATCCTTATAGGAATGAAACGAAATGTTCTTTTCATGGAGCATTTTTTCAATCTCTGCGTCCCGTTCGCGTGCATAAGGCTCATAATCCTCGTTGGTGAATACCTTAACGATGGAATATTTTTCTGTAAGCGATGTAAAAACATCTGATGGCTTACCATAATATATTTCCAGTGTGCTGTGATGCCGTGCCAGTTCTTTTATCAGTACACCCAATGCCCGATGGATAAATTCCACCCTTGCATCTTTTTTATTTTCAAGGCGGTCGAGGATATTGCGATCAAAAATAAATACAGGAAGAACCGGCAGGTCCGCTTTCAACGCATGATAAAAACCGGCGTTGTCATATAATCGCAGGTCACGCCTGATCCAGAAAATATTCACCGAAGGCTTCATTCTTTGGCATCTTTCAATAATCGTGCGACCATCCCCGTTAGTTCACGTGAATAATAGGTATTGTCTATGCAAATAACCGGCCTGACGGGGCGGATCGCGTTGGTCAGAAATATTTCTTCCATTTCGAAAATCATGTCTTTTGTAATAATCGTCTCTTCAATCTGGAAACCCAGGGAGGGTAATATTTCCAACAATTCGCGGCGTTTGGTACCTGCTACACAACCCTGCGACAGAGCAGGAGTAAACAACACTCCTTTTTGCACCATGAAAATATTGCTTGAACTGGCTTCGCAAATATTTCCGCGGCTGTTCAAAATGATGGCATCATCAAACCCGTTTTCCTTTGCAAACTGAATCGCGATGGTATTCAAAAGATAATTGTTCGTTTTCAGATTGCTGAGTATACCGGTTGACTTCATCTCTGATTTATAAACCGTGAGCCTGAGCGGTGTCAGGTTCTCTTCAGGATAAGCAGCAGTTTCAATAATAAAAACGGGCTTGTTACCGACAGGCAGGAGAACGGGCCCATCCTCTCTGAAAATATTCAGCCTTACGCGGGCTTTGGCTGAAGACGAATTGTTTTCACAAAGTTTTTCTATTTCTTCTGAAATAAATTCTCTCGTAAATCCATCAGATAAATCAAATTGCAAAACCGTCAGGCCTTTAAACAACCGGTCGAAATGAAAGTCCAGATTTTCTATTTTCTGTCCGTCCCAATACATTGTTTCAAAAACCCCGTCTCCAAACCTTAGGCTGCGGTTGGCCGAAGTAGCCACAGGTGTTCGCGGGTCGATCAGTTTACCGTTATAATTGATGCGAAGGTTCTGTTCATTTCTCATTGCTGTTTCGAAGTTAGGGGGATCGCCTGATTTTGCATGGAGCACTCCTATTTGGAAGCGGACATAAACCGTTCGAATACGTGCAGTCTGATCAGGCTGCACAAGATATCTCCCTGATAATCAATTTATATTATTGTGGCATTATTTAGGCATCCGACAGCTTTAAGTTTGTGCCATTCATTTTAAGACGGAAAACGTGATAAAGAATTTCTTCATAAT
>DASXKM010000645.1:0-5310 GCA_036496825.1 Puia sp.
ATGCGCAAATCCGTTATCTATTTCCTTCTTTCATTTGTAGTTGCTCTTGCAATTACATTTTTTTTACGTGAGCCCGGTTTCACCGATTCCCAGACTTACGTCCTGTTCCTGTTGCTATTTGCCATTGGCTTGTGGGCCACCGAAGCCATACCGGCTTTTGCGGTAAGCCTTATGATCATCGCGTACCTCGTCTTCGCACTGGGAAATAAACATATCAATTCAGCGCCTGAAAATATTGAAAAGTATGTACAAACATTTTCGGATCATATTATATGGCTTCTGCTTGGCGGATTTTTTCTGGCAAAGGCCATGGCAAAAACAAAACTGGATGAAACACTTATCCGGGTTACACTGAAAATGGCCGGATCTAATCCGAGGAACATATTAATAGGATTAATGGCGGTATGTATGGTTGCTTCGATGCTGATATCCAATACAGCAACGACTACCATGGTTCTTGCAGCAGTCATGCCACTGCTCAATTCACTTGGGAAAAATTCAAAAATTGCCAGGGCATTATTATTAGGAATACCTGTAGCCTGTACCACGGGTGGCATGGCTACTATCATCGGCACCCCGGCGAATGCCATTGCTGTGGGTTTGCTGGAAGGTGAAGGTATTCATATTGATTTTCTTGGCTGGATGATTTATGGAGTACCGATCGCATTCGTTCTGACAGCCATAAGCTGTATTGTCCTGATAAGGACCTATATGAAGGACGACACTATCATTTCAATAGATTTCCTGGGCGAGCAGAAAAATGACAGTTCAAAGGAATTATTACTTCAGCGTAAAATAGTAATCGCGGTAATTTTGGTTACTGTTGGTTTATGGTTAACCTCATCTCTGCATGGACTGACAGTTGCTTCTGTTTGTGCAGTTCCGCTGGTGGTGCTGACAGTTACCGGTATTCTGGATGGAAAGGATATTCAAAGTATGGGATGGGATACACTCTTGCTGGTGGCCGGTGGTTTGTCACTTGGACTTGCGCTCCATCATACCGGATTACTGAATCACTATGCTGAAATGCTAAAGTCTGTGAATTTAAACGATGAGTTGCTGATTTATTTTTTTGGATTTTCAGCTATGCTGGTGGCAACCGTTATGACAAACTCCACGGCAAGTACATTGATGATTCCTGTTTGCATGTCTATTCTCCCTTCCCTGAAGATGGAAGCGGCCCTTGTGGTGTCACTCTCTTCTTCCACGGCTTTGTTATTGTTGGCTTCCAGCCCGTCCAATGCGATTATTTTCAACACGGGTTTTATCAAACAAAAGGATTTCAGGCTTACAGGAATATTACTTGGACTCATTGGCCCTCTGATTACCATACTCTGGGTCACATACTATTCATGAAATGATGAATGGCTGATATTACTGGTGTCTGTTCACAACCATATTTATAAACCGAATCTGTATTGAAGACCCGCAATGACCTGTGTTCTTGAACCCAGGAGTCCCACTTCGCATCTGAGCATCCAGTGGTTGTTATATTGATACTGTGTGCCGATCAGAAAATTCCAGAGGTTTTTTTGGCGTTTATCGAGAGAATATTGTACAGTAGCATTCTTCTCGTCGTTCAGGGCATTATCCAGATTTCCCAAAAATGCCCCTGCTGTGGATAGTGTCCGGGTTGCCAGGTCATGCTTGGCCTTGTTCAATGGATTATTTTGTTCAATGCTGGTAAGACTGTTCCACCAGTTGTCGACCTCATTTTGTTTATCCGAAACTTTCTGAACACCGGCATCTACTTTCGCCTGCAGGCCATCTGTGTTAATTAGATCATTTAAATTGAGGGAACCTTCTGTGCCTGTGTTCAGCATTAACCTGAACGCCCCCACCCAGATGGCAATATTACTTTCCGGTCTTTTTAATTTGAAAGTCTTTCCCAGACGGGGATCAAAAATAAAAGCAAAGGCAGGCTTGTCCAGTTTATCAATATCACTCCAGGTAAAATTCATATCGAGTGCAAGCCATCCTCCGCCGATTCCAACAGTGGGCGTCAGCCCGAAACCAAATGTAGTGGCATTAAAATTTGCCTGGGTATTTAATTGAACGACCTGGGTATACTGACCCGTTTCATCAGGTACAAATATTCCGAAATCTACTGTGGTAGAGGGACTGGATTTTGCGAGTATTCCATAGACATTCAGAAATGGAAAAAGCCAGATATCCGGTCTGATATTTACGCCGGAGGCTTCGGATGTGGCGTTATTAAACCGGATCACTTCATCCAGATCCTGAAGGGGAGCGTGATTAAAGGCAGCCTGAAGATTCTCGATAACCAGGTCTGACTTTTGGTACAGGTAATTTACGCCGAGTCCTGCAGAATAAGGCAGGTTGAATCCAAGTTTGGTTGCTTTCTTACCCCAAATCGGAAGGGCATAAGGATAATCGCTTTTCTTTATACTATCAATATATGCTGCATTTCCTTTTCCCAGTTCCATATTGGAGTATACCTGGCACCATAGGGGAGCATTAATAGAAATGATTGAAACAAAAGTGAAAAAGACCCTGACGAAATAATTCATGAGAAAGTTTTGTTATGATCCATTGTCCCCGCGAAATTCAGTCTTCAATTAATGACCTCACCGAACATGACCATATTCATCCAGGAATATCAATATGTCTTTCAACTAATTCTTTTCTGCTTCTTTCGAAGCCGCCCGTGCCTTTGCCTTCCCGGCTCCCACAGGAATACCCACTGCAAAATAAAGACTCCTGTTTTTTACGGTATAACCCTGTCCGTCATTTGATACATCAATAAACCCCAGATAATAACGAATGGCAATATTCATTCCATTCCCCTTCATGAAGCGATAACCGAGGCCGCCAAGCATTCCTATGTCCAGAGGAAAAAAATCTTTTCGTACGTTTACTTTGTACAATAAATCCGAACCATTTATGGATTGAGTAAAATCATCGTACGCTTTGTAAAGCAATCCAAACATGGGTCCTGCTTCAACAAAAAAATGGTTTTTGAAATTATATTTCAAACAAACCGGCACATTGAAATAATTAAGTTTCCGGGTAACAGACCCCCCGGTGAAGGAGCTATCCAGGTTTGCGTCATTCAATGGATATACCGGCAGGCTGGAGGCTCCCATATTTGATTTGACGAGCACGCCGGTATGTATCATCCAGGCATCACTCAATTTGATGTCAAAATAGAAGCCGAGATTAAAATTTGTAAAGGTTTTTGAGCCGGCTGTTCCTGTTTGTGTTGGAAAATTCAGTCCACCGTCAAGACCAAATTCGATTTTACCGGAATTCAATTTGTCGCCGAAAAGCAGGGAAATGATTACCTGACTGTACCCGGGTATACAGATCGCCACAAATAGAGTGATGAATAACAGTTTCTTCGTCGAATTCATTTAGCCGCAGTCAATTTCCAAAATAAAATTAGCCAACTGTGACTGTTCGGAGAAACCAAAATAATTAACGTCTTCTTCCGCCGCCGCCGCCTCTGCTACCTCCGCCTCCACCCATGGAACGACCACCTCCGCCATAAGAACCGGATCGGTTACCATTATTAAATGAAGATTGGCGGTTTGATGTTGAAGGTGACTGTCTGTTTGAAGTAGAAGGTGACTGCCGGTTTGATGGCGATTGTCTGTCTGATGTTCCGGCGGATGGCCGGTTCGATCCTGCAGCTCCATTTCCGGGCCTGTTTGATGTCCCGGCGGATGGCCGGTTTGACGCGGAAGCCCCGCCGCGGTTTCCTGATCCATTGCCGTAATTACCTCTGTTCATATTATCCGATACGGTAGTTGATCTGTTTCTGTTATTGTTGTAATGATTAATCTGATTCCTGTTATTGATGACGACCGTATTTCCGCCACCATAATGACCCCCATGATAGCCGCCATGATAACCATAATAATGATTGGAACGATATATACCAACGGCCATAACGGTTGCGAATCCAAACCATGGTGGAGGGTACCCGTAATAATAAGGTGGCACATAGGGTACATAGGCCGGCGAGTAAACGTACTGTACGATGGGCGCAGACTGAACAACAACGGTCGTTGATGCCGGGACATCTTTTGTAACCGGATCGGGACCAACATATCCGGGGTTGGCGGTAACCGAGGAATTTCCTACTGGTTCAATTACGTAATCCTTGCCGTACAAATCCGGGTCACCAACGATCTGCAGGCTGATCTTCCCGTTCTTATCCTTATCCAGCAGGATGACCGCAACATCCTGTGTTTCCTTCTTGCTGACGTCAACCTGGAGTATGAATGTATAATTATTGCCGTCTTTTTTGGTAACCACCTTGATAAAATCCATTTTTTTATTCAGGTCCAGATCGAGGTTATTGATCTTTAGTTTTTCATCGTTCAGGGATTTTTCAAACCCCTCAATGGTTTTCGACTTTTGAAAAAGATCCAATACAGCAGCAAGATCCAGGTTATCACCCGCCATACCCAATGCAGATGTATCCCCCTTTGGGACTGCCTTTGTATCCCCTTTAGCCTGGGAAAAAGCCGGGAAGCTGAACAAGCTCATGGCGGCAACCAAATAAAGCAAAATAACTTTTTTCATCGTGGGGTGAATTTACAATAATATTTTCATTCATTTCTGTTAAGGGAATCATGCTTCACCCCGCCAATAATACGGGTGGACTGTTTTCCTGAATTACTGAGGTTTCTTTTATGCAACCTCTACAGGCAGACCCATTAACGATTGGTTTTCCGGCCGTGTTTAATTTTTTTTGTTACTTTTAAGTCGTTATGTTTAATTTTCAGCAAGTAAATTAAGAATAATTTTATTATGCAAAATTTGATTTTAAAAAAGGGTTCATTAGGATGTATCATTTGCTTATTGTTTGCCTGCAATGCAAAAAAGGAAGAATCTGCAACGGTGGTAATCGATAAGGAGCAAATCAAGAATGCCATTCAGGCCAAGGAAGATGCTTTCGCCCAAATTTACAATAGCGGAGAATTGAAAAGAATAGGATATTATGCAGATGATGCGGTCAGTTATTTCCAAAACAGGCCACCCCTGGTGGGCAAGGATTCAATTATTGCGTTTTTAAAATCCGATTTATTTTCCAACACAGACAAAATCTCATTTAAAACGAATGAAGTGTTTGTATCAGATGATGGAAAACAGGTAGTTGAAATTGGTTCTTTTAAAGTGGTTGATTCTCTCAACAATCCGCTTAATACGGGAAATTATATGAGTCTGTTTGAGAAAAGAGACAGTGGTTATGTCGCTGTCAGAGATATGAGCACTTCTGATTCGCCCGTTAAATAAGAATGACATCTTGTAGTGCTGTCTGCATTTGAATGAGCCGGTTCC
>DASXKM010000646.1:0-4689 GCA_036496825.1 Puia sp.
ATTGCATTCAGAATATGAATATATTAGACAGCACGATTGTTAATTATAACCATTTGAAAAAAGACATCTACAACATATATACGGGTTGTTCACTGCTGGGGCCAAAGTATGTCAAAGCGACGGTGCAATACCTCGATGAATTTTATTCAACCATCAATAATCCTAAATCATTGCAAAAAGAATTTGGCTACCCCTGCGACAAGAATGGAACCGGAAATGTGATTATCAAGGGGCTTAAGGGAGAATGATATTGATGAGCCATAAAATGAACATGAACAGTTTTCAACGTGCCGACCAGTTATATAATTCAGCTACCGGATCCGACTGAAAATACTCCTTGCTGTGAATATTCAGGAGGGTTAATTTGCCGCCATGTCCGGCGCCCGTATCCACATTGAATATATTTAGTGCCCGCATGGGTTTGTCTGTATTCCAATTCAGGGTGGGCGTGTGACCGATAAAAATTTCATGAAACTTTGACAAATTATAAAATGGCTCTGAATCAGGATCATTTTTGTTGAGGATCTGATACGTCAATGCATCCTCCCAAAGTCCCCGGTCCCAATAAAAGTTCCATATATCCTGCTTATCAAAAGACAGAAACCGGTTAAAACCGGCATGCACAAAACAGTTATTTTCTTTGTCAACATAAAACGGCTTTTGCGACTCGAAAAACCTTCGATGCGTTGATGGTATATCTTCCGGAATAAGTGAAGATTCAAATCCGTCTCCGGCTCTCCGGATACTTTGGTTTCTTCCTGTCAATTCTAAATAAGAAATCAAAGTCGCCTGGCCGCCGGCATCCCAGGCGGCAGGATGATAACCGGTCCGGATAAACTCCAGAAACCAGTCCTCATGATTGCCTTTGACAGGAATCAGATTCGGTATTTTCAATAACGTCTCAACACATTTGTAAACATCCGGATACCCGTCCACAATATCACCCAGCTGAATCAGCGTGTCCCTCTTCAAATCAAAATCCGATCGTTTCAAACATTGTTCTAATGCCTTCGATGCTCCATGCAGGTCGCCCATCACAAATACACGCATGGTGAATTTTATTTAGTTATCCGAAGGAACTTTTGCAAATTAGAATTTTGCCTTTTCAGAATAAGGATTTTAATGAAGCGGTAAAATGGTTATCCGGATAAAACATCCGGAAATGTTTCGTGGGAAAAATTACTTAAGGTACGTTATTCATTCATTTCTCAGTGAGCTTATCGGGTTACTCATAGCTGCTTTTACAGATTGCCAGGCCATGGTGGCCAGGGCGATGCTGAGGGCAACCATTCCCGCTTCAACGAATACGACCGGCCCGATGGCGATGCGATAAGCGAAGCCCTGAAGCCATTGATTCATTGCCCACCAGCAAAGCGGTATCGCAATCACAATGGCAATGATGATGAGCTTTATAAAATCCTTTGACAGGAGCAACACGATCCCACTGACCGATGAGCCCAGCACTTTTCTGACGCCTATTTCTTTTATCCGTTGTTGAGCCATAAAGGTCGATAAGCCGAAGAGGCCGAGACAGGCAATACAAATCGCCAGACAGGAAAAGAAGGTGAACAATTCTCCGAAATGCTGGTCCGCCTCATATTGTGCGCTAAATGATTCATCCAGAAAATGATACATAAAAGGACGCTGCGGCACCATTCTGTCCCAGGTCTTTCTCAGACGGTCGATGGTTGATTGAATATTATTTCCGTTAACGGAAACGGAGATCCGGTTGAGGTCACCAGGATATCCATATCGTAATGTCAGCGGCTCTACTGCCTGATGGAGAGAACGGAAATTAAAATCTTTTACCACACCGATAATCGTTCCTTTTCTTCCCCATTGGGAAAACTTTTTTCCTACTGCATCCGCGGGTCTCGTATATCCATACAGTTTCGCTGCGGCTTCATTGATGACCATGGATTGCGCGCTGTCGGTGGTGTATGAACGTGAATAATTTCTGCCTGCCACTAAGGGAATATGATATACGGGAATAAAATCGAAGTCTATTTCATAAATGAATGGTCCCTGGTTTCCCATTTGTCCGTCCGGCGTCTGTATCTCGGTGCCTGCATTGGGAAGAAATTCTCCGGGTACGGCGCGGGAAGCGGCCACGGAAACAACACCCGGCCGGTCAGCAATGGCTTTCTTTATGGATTCAATATTTTCCTCCACTTTTTGATCGCCTTCAAAATTGATGATCAGCATCTGTTCTTTTCGAAACCCGAGGTCATGCCGGTTTACATATTTCAATTGCGTATAGACAATGATCGTTCCGGCAATGAGCGCAATGGATAAAGTGAATTGAAAAATCACCAGCGCTTTGCGAAATGAAATACCATCTCTCGAAGGATTGAATTTTCCCTTCAGCACGGTGATGGCTTTGAATCCGGATAAGACCCAGGCCGGATATATGCCTGCAACCATTCCCACACAAATGGCAAATACCAGTAAAGAGAAGGATATCAGCGGAGTGAAGAAACTGGAATAAGAAAGATCCTTACCTGATAATGTTCCGATCAATGAAATGCCGGGTCGCGCCAGTATGACCGCGATCATGGCAGCCGCCACTGACATCAGAATGGATTCAAAAAGAAATTGCCACATCAGGCTGGATGGCCTTACCCCCAGCACTTTCCGGACGCCGACTTCTTTTGCTCTTTCCAGGGAACGTGCCGTGGACAGGTTCATAAAATTTATGCAGGCAATCAGCATAATGAACACAGCAATACAGGAAAACAGATAGACGTTGAGCAGGCTTCCGGTCGGACCCGGTTGTCTGACCGCCACGGAATGCAGATAGGCACCATTCATTTTTTCAAATGAAATCGCATAACCCTTGTCCCGGCTGTTATGCCTTTTGACAAAGGCAGCGCTTTGCGCCTGCAATGACTGAATACTGCTGTTTTCTTTAAGGAGCAGATAAGTATAAAAATCAACATAACCCCACCAGCCAAAAATCTCGGATCTCTGTTTTTTTGCCGTGGCCATGGAGATCAGTCCCTTGAATGTAAATTGTGAATTGGGCGGAACATCTTCCATTACACCCGTGATCATGAAATTCTCCCCATTATCCACCCGCAGTAGCTGGCCGACAGGATTCGCGTCGCCGAAGAATTTTTCTGAAATCTTTTTGGTGAGCACAATGGTATTCGGCGCCGTTAATGCCGTATGCGGATTTCCAAATAACATTTTCCAACTGAATACATCGAATGCCGTCGAATCCATAAAGAGCAGATTATCCTGCTGAAAACGTTTTTCGCCATGTTGCAGGAGCAGGCTGACAGGACTCATGAACTGCACCACTTTCTCAATTTCGGGATAGTCGGCCTGAAGCGCAGGCCCGACGGGTGCGCAGCCCCATACCCAGAAATCTTCCGGCGACGGTGCGCCGGGATTTACGCCTTCCTTCACACTGCGAAAAGTTTGCAGTACCCGGACAATCCGGTCACGTTTCGCGTGATATTGGTCGTATGACAGTTCGTTTTGTATGTACACCGCAATGAGTATGCAACAGGCCATGCCGATGGCGAGTCCGGCGATATTGATAAAACTGTAAAATTTCCGTTTCAATAAGTTGCGCCAGGCGATCTGAAAAAAGTGATGGATCATGGTTCCTGTGTAAGTGACCGGAATGCGACAAAACACATGCCATTGCGGATTTGTGTTTAAGGATAAAGAAATTCAGTGTTCAGGTGTTCAATATCGGACAATGGCTATCCGGTAACGGCCTGAGAAGTCGGTCCATTGTCAGTTTTGTCGATACAATATTCATCCGGTTGGTTAACCTCAAATATTTTTATTCATCGAATGATTTTATTGCGATATTTACTTATGTTTACAAAAACAATACAAATTAGTTTACATTATTAGTAATAGACTGAAGATTTATCATCGGAATGCCGCTCATAAATGTTCTTCAAAAAGTCCCGGAACAAAAAATTAAAGAATGCTCAAAACACGGTTCGCAATTCTGCTTGCGGTGCTTGTTACGGAGGGATGCCGTACGCCTGCTTCTCATTACAATGGATTAAGTGAAGATATGATTGTGGTAAGAAGTGATACTGTTCTCGCCGACAGCATTATCTATCACCGCGTGCGTGTTGATAGCAATGGCAATATACTTCCATGGTATTCATCCAATCTCGGGGAGTCTTATGATTATGTGTTGGGAAGAGTTTGGGATTTTTGGAATAAGATGGAACTGGATACGAATGGTGTCAAATATTATATGAACCACCAGGTTTGGAGACCCGAACATGATAAAAGAGGCATTGGTGGCGACCAGGTCATGATGGCGCTTTCTTCATGGAATTTATACTATAATTATTCAGGAGATGAATCGGTTCTCGATAATATGAAATACATGGCCGATTATTATTTAGCCCACTCTCTATCTCCGTCAAATTGCAAATGGCCTGATCTCCCTTATCCTTACAATAATAATGTTGAATCGGGTATTTATGATGGCGATATGATTCTCGGAAAGGATTTTCTCCAGCCTGATAAATCCGGATCTTTTGGATACGAACTGGTCAATCTTTACAAAAAAACGGGTGATCAGAAATATTTGGATGTTGCGATAAAAATAGCGAACACGATGGCGGCAAATGTGCAGCCCGGCGACAATGAAAATTCACCATGGCCGTTCAAAGTGAATGCCATAACGGGAGAACCCGGATTGATTGTAGA